>URYP01000007.1 GCA_900552115.1 uncultured Oscillospiraceae bacterium
CCCCCCTCCGGCCGTAAGATTTGCCGGAGGGGGTGTTGATTAGCGAAGGCAATGCAAGCGCCGCTTTCCGTTACTCCACCAACACGCAGGAACATCCCCGCGAAGAAAACACGCTTTCAAATTGTGATTTATCGTGCTCCCTTCGTCCGCTGATGGGATCGGACACGGTTATGGTCGTCTCGGTATACCCGACCAGAACGGCGGCATGGTCGTTCTGGCTCCAAACGACTTCGCTCCCGTTTTTTGTCGTCCAGCCCTGGGTTTCCCAACGGTCCTCCATACAGATGGTCACCCAAACCACGACCGGCTTATCCTCGCTGACCATACGGTAAAGCTCTTCAAAGGAAACGCCGGTCCTGGCCGACGCCCGCAGCGGGCTGCCGCTATCCCGCAGGTACTGGTTTGCCGCCCTCGCAATCGCTCCCGGCCCGCACACAATTCCCGTTTCCGTAAATGGATCCCCCACAAAATAGCGGTTAATATCCGGCCCGTAGAAATTTCCGTCTTCGTCCTCTTTTAACCGAAAGGACGTTTTTGGCAGATAGGCTTCAGCCATGGTGGTTTTTTCTGCCGGCAGGCCGTAATAGCGCAGCAGCATCGTCAGAGCCGTTATTTCACATCCTGTCGGCAATTCGGGAGTTTGCAGCAGATCGGGAAATTCCGCAATGGTATGCGCGGAGGGAATCTCCGCCGCCTCGAGCAATGTCGACTCGGTTTTATCTTTGGCTATGTCCTGCTCCTGTGTCAAAACCTTGTTTTGACTTGACACGGCTACATCGATGGCGAATGCGGGATGGATATCGTCGAGGCTGGTCCCCAAAAGCAACAGGATAAGAGCCATAACCAGCGTAATGGCTCTTATCCAATGACCCGGCCGGTTGCCGGCTCTATGTTTGTCGTTTGTTATCTTCATAAGGCAAACCACCCTTCAGGCTGTCGTCCTCCATAGTTTCAGCCATACCGCAAAGCCTAACTACACTTATAATAATAGTTTTTTTAACAAAAGTAAAGCTGACGAAAAAAATCATGCTCTACATTTTATGAAGCTCCAGCCTGTCTGGCCATTTCATAAAAAAAGCCTCCCTCTCGAATGAGAGGGAGGCTTTTGGTAACGGCAAGGATTACGCTTTGCTGGCGCTGCCCAAAACCGTTTCAATTTTGTGTTTTACTACCGCCGTGATATCATCGCGGCCCTCGCCCAGATACTGGCGGGGATCAAAGTGGGTGGGATTTTCCGCCAAATGCTTACGCACGCCGGCCGTCATCGCGAGCCGCAGGTCGGAGTCAACATTGATTTTGCACACCGCCATCTTCGCCGCCTGACGCAGCATATCTTCCGGAATACCGATAGCATCCGCCATCTGGCCGCCAAACTGGTTGACCATGGCCACATATTCGGGCATCACCGAAGACGCGCCGTGCAGAACGATGGGGAACCCGGGCAGCCGGTCCATGACTTCCTGCAGGATATCAAAGCGCAGCTGAGGTTTCTGGCCGGGTTTAAATTTGAAAGCGCCATGGCTGGTGCCAATGGCAATGGCCAGAGAATCGACGCCGGTGCGGTTTACAAAATCCTGAACCTGGTCCGGGTCAGTATAATTGGCCTTGTCGGCTTCCACGCTGACTTCGTCTTCCACGCCGGCGAGCTGACCCAGTTCGCCTTCAACGGTGACGCCGCGTGCATGTGCATAATCCACCACTTTTTTGGTAACCGCCACGTTTTCCTCATAATCGAGATGGGAACCGTCGATCATAACGGAGGTAAAGCCGCCGTCAATGCACTCCTTGCACAGTTCAAAGCTGGCGCCGTGATCAAGATGCAGCGCAATCGGCAGGCCGGTTTCTTCCACCGCCGCCTGTACCATATGATACAGATAGCCGTGATGCGCGTATTTGCGGGCCGAACCCGAAACCTGCAGAATAACCGGGGAATTCAGTTCCTTGCAGGCTTCCACAATGCCCTGCATAATTTCCATATTGTTCACGTTGAACGCGCCGATCGCATAACCGCCGTCATACGCCTTTTTAAACATGTCCTTTGTGTTTACGAGTGGCATAACAAGACCTCCTAAATTTTCAGTGATTATCCGTATTATACACGATTTTTTTCTCTGCGTAAAGAGTAAAGACAAAAATCTTTGTGCAGCCAATGGCTCCGGGCTTATAGTCAGGAACGCAAATGCAAAATTGCTGCTGAACCGTTATTTTATCCACCGCCTATTCCGCCGGCTCCGATTCTTCCGTTTTGAGCGGATTTGTGATATGATACGCATAATAGTTTAACAACAGGGAGCGGATTTTATGCGGGACAGTCTGGTTAGCATACCAGTCAGCGAGGTGTTTGAGCCGAAGGAAGGATGCCCCATCTGCCGGCTGCGGAACACGTTGGAGGAACGGGTGGTGGAGTATATCACCGGCGCCGCCATGATGGAGCCGGATGTGCGGATGGAAACCAACCGGCAGGGCTTTTGCCATGCGCATTACCGGCAAATGCTGGGACGGCGCAATCGCCTGAGCGTGGCGCTGATGCTGGAAAGCCATCTGGCGGATTTGGATAAACAGGTGTTTAACGGGCTGCCGCTTCTCGGCAAAAGCGCCGCCCGGCAGGGACAGTCAGCCGGCCGGGCCGCGGACAGCTGCTTTGTCTGCGGCCAGGTGGACGCCACCATGCACAAGATGCTTGCGACCGTGTGCCGGATGTGGGAGCAGCAGCGGGATTTCCGTGAGCTGTTTGCCGCGCAAGAATCGCTTTGCCTGCCCCATTTTTCGCTTCTCACAGAAGCGTCCACCTGTATGGATAAGAAACGGCAGCCCGACTTTGCCAAAGAGGCCGCCGCCCTCTGCCGGAAATACCTGTCGTCGCTGCGGGAAGACGTTTCGCATTTCTGCAAAATGTACGATTACCGCCATACCGGGGACGACGCCGATTGGGGGAACTCCCGGGATGCGATCGAACGCGCCGTCTGGTGGCTGACGTCCCGCGAATTGTCCTGATAAGCCAACCAATGCCCTCTGATCCCAAAAAGCGCTGGTAAAGGATGCTAAACCGACTGTATCAAAAAAATGGTTGAATAAATGGGAAAAATTGGGTTTTCACACTTTCAACCGGTCCGAATTTGCTGAAAATACGCGGGTTATCCACATTTTCAACAAGGTTTTCAACAGCATTCGACCAAAACAGGGATTTACAGTCCGTATATTGCCTTTCAAAGCCGCCCATTTTTCGGAATAAACTTGGAAAATACCGGGCATCCTACCCATGCGCAAACGGATTAAGCAAAGGAGTGGATGGCAGGATGATTAAAGGGATTAACCGGCAGATTATTGAAGTGACCGACACGCAAAACGAATATTTTGAACGGGCTTTGCTGGTGGTCAGGCCTGGCTGCAGCGATCTGGAGACCGATTGTCTGCGGGAACAGGCCCATCAGCTCCTGCGGACGTCGGGTGGTTATGGGGGGTTGAGGCTCAGCCGCCGGCGTCAACGCATCCGCCGGTTTTTATTCGCCGGTGCCAGCGGGCTGACCGGGCTGGTAGCCGGATTGGCGATCACCGGCGTACTGAAATGAAGTGTAAAATAAGGGATTGACATACTCCTCTACCTGGTGTAAAAATAAGGTGTCCCCAAATATTTCCATGGAAAGAAGGAATTGATTATGAAAAAGATGGTTTGCTCTGTATGCGGATATGTCTATGATGAGGCGGTTGGCGATCCGGACAGCGGCATCGCTGCCGGTACGAAATGGGAGGATCTTCCGGATGATTTTGTCTGCCCGCTTTGCGGCGTAGGAAAGGATATGTTCGAGGAAGAGCAATAAGGAAGGATGGTTTCCATGCCTGTACGTCAAATCACCGATGCGATCAGCACGGTTGGAATTTTAAACCCGATAATGCGGATTTTTGACGTGGTGATGCGTACCGATTACGGCACCACCTACAATTCGTATATTGTTCGCGGAAAGGACAAAACCGCCCTGATCGAGACCTGTCACCTGACCTATTTCGACCAGTATCTGGAGAACATCCGCGCGGTCTGTCCCCCGGAAGAGATCGATTATATCATTCTCAATCACTGTGAACCGGACCATACCGGCGTCATGGCACGGCTCACGGAGCTTTGCCCGCATGCCGAAATCCTGGTCAGCCAGGCCGGTTCCCTGTATATCCGCCACATCACCAACAATCCGGATCTACCGGTACGGGTGGTTAAGGACGGGGAAACGCTGGATCTCGGCGGCCATACGCTCCAGTTCCGCATGGCCCCCTTCCTGCACTGGCCGGATTCCATGTTTACCTGGTGCGCAGAGGACAAGACGCTGTTCAGCTGCGACTTTTTCGGCTCCCATTACTGCGAACCGCACGTATTCGATACCGCCATCAAATATCCTGCCAAATATCGAGACGCCCTCAAAGGCTATTACGACGCCATTTTTGGCCCGTTTAAGCCCTATGTGCTCAAGGGCATAGAGAAGATTAATGATCTGGATATCTCGTTCATTTGCACCAGCCACGGCCCGGTATTGACCAAAGAGGGGCTGATTGGCGATGTCATTGAACAATACCGGCAGTGGAGCCAGCCGGTGCAGAAAACCGGACGGGATATTCCGGTGTTTTTCTGCTCCGCCTATGGCAACACCGGCCTGCTGGCCGAAGCGATTGCCGCCGGCATTCGCGAAACGCTGCCGGACGCCCGTGTGACCGTTTACGATATCAACGATCACGATATGGCATACCTGCAGGCTCAGCTCAATGAGTCCGATGCCTTTGCCATTGGGTCGCCCACCATCAACAGCGACGCGGTGCCGCCTGTATGGCATTTGCTCAGCGGTGTGGACGCCATCAACAACAAGAAGAAGCCAGCGCTGGTGTTCGGCTCTTTCGGTTGGAGCGGCGAAGCCATTCCGGGCATCATCGCCCGCCTCAAAGGACTGCGTATGGCGGTATTTGAGGACGGCTATAAAATAAACTTTGTACCGGTGCAGGCGGATCTGGACGAGGCGACAGCCCTTGGCCGCCGCTTTGCGGAAAGCCTGTAACGCTGCCGAAGGATACGGTTATCATCAAAAACCCGCTCGCAGGGGGAATCCCCTTTGAGCGGGTTTTGTTGTCCCATACCCCGGTTGAAACAGGCCAGACTTCAGGATGCCTTTCGCGTCGTTGCCCTCGTAGTCACGGCGCTGGGCGAGCCGGTTTTGCTGGGCTCCGTTTTCGGTGACATCGTGCCGGTGGTGGTCCCAGCAGGCTGCGTTGTCGTGCCGCCGGATGTCAGCCGTCGGACAGCCGCCTGCAGCGGCGTATCATCCGGTTCTTCCACCAGTGCCAGCTGCTCCCGCAGCTTCACTTCCTCATCCGGAGTAATGCCTTTATCCTCTATGCTGCCCGCTTTAATCAGGCGGCGTTCGGCCACAGACAGGCGCACGGCCGCTCCATCGTTGTTTACGGTATACAGCTCTTGAATCATGCCTTTACCAGCGGTCAATTCGCCCACTACAGTCGTTTTCCCCAGCTCCTGGAGAACGCCGGCGAACAGCTCCGCCTCTCCCGCGGTCCGGCTGTTGACCAGTGTGACCGACGGACTGGTCATTGCCCGGGCATTTCCGGACGTCAGATAGGTCGTTTTGCCGGTATTATCCGTTTGTTGGGCGTAAGGGCCTTCCGGGACTAAAAAGGACAGTATTTTTTCAATGGCCTCCGGAGACCCGCCGGCATTGTCGCGAACATCAAAAATAAACTTAACCGCCCCCTGCTTTTGCAGGGATTCATACACCGTCTTAAACTGATCAGGTGTCCGGTCGTTTACACTGTACAGGCGGATCAGCCCTATATCGCTTCCGGTCATACGCCCCTCCACGCTAACAAAATCATAGGTGCTGGTGGATATTTCAAACGCGTGCGGCGTATTTTCCCGGCGAACACTCAAAATCACCTTGGGAGCATCAGATAGCGTGCGGTTCACGGACGAAAAGTCCGACGCGGATACCTCGCTGCCGTTGACCGCCGTCAAGACGTCCCCTTTTTCTATCCCGGCTTTATCTGCCGTAGAGTTGGGATGTACCCGGCTCACAATCATCCGGCCATTATCCGAAAGAGCCAGTTCCAAGCCGAATCCGGTCTCCTTCCCCTTCCGTGTGTCCAGAGCCTCCTTATATTCATCCGAAGAGAGATACGCCGCATAGGGGTCGTCAATACCGTCTATATACCCTTTACCCAACGCCCGGCGCAGCTTTTCCTCGTCAATGGTCCCATTGTAGTGATAGCGTACGATTTTATCCACATCGGTTACATATTCGAACATAGCCTGCCGCTGCGTCACATCGCTGACGGTCGAATTGAAATAGCGAATAGCGATGACCATGGTGACGGATACCGTCAGCGCCACCGCCAAAATCACCGACGCCAGCAGCACCCCGACCGATATTTTCTTATGCATGTGCCATTCCGCTCCTTTCCAGACTAAAACCGTTTAAAACATTCTGTCCATTTTATCCCAAAAAGGGATACAACAAGAGAAATCCGGCCCGCGTGGAGCCGGATTCCCCGTTGTATCCCTGACGATCAATAAGCACTGATATAGCCATTGGCAATCGGGTCAACAGCCACGCCGTTCACCCGCACTTCGAAATGCAGGTGCGGCCCGGTAACGTCGCCGGTTGCTCCCGCAGCGGATATAACGGTGCTGCCGCCCGTAACCTGCTGCCCAACGTAGGCAAACACCCGCGAATTGTGCGCGTACAGTGTGGTAATGTTGTTACCGTTGCTGTCCGGCCCGTGATCGATAATCACGCAGTATCCGTACCCCCAGGATGCGCCCGAACCCCAGGAATTGCTGTTGTTGACGTATATAACCTGTCCATCCGCCGCTGCCACGACGTTTTGGCCGTATACCGGTACAGCGCCCTCGGATATATCGATGCCGCGATGCACCGTTCCCCAGCGGTAACCATACCCGGAAGACACGTTGCGGACAGCCGGAACCGGCCAATGCATGGTGCCGCCCCCATAGTTGCCGCCGTACGAACCGCCCGAGGAGGAGCCTCCCGAGCTGCTGGTGGACTGCCGGATCAATTCCTGAAGGGCTTCTTCCACCTCGTCCTGACGCTGCTGGTTATCCGCCAGCTTATTTTTATAGCCTTCGATGCTGCTTTCCAGTTTTTTAGCCACACTGTTGGCTTTATCGTACAGACCATCGAGTTCCGCCTTTTTGTCGTCCGCTTTTTCCTTGACCTCAACGACCTTCATACGCTCGTCGTCAATAATCTGTTTTTCATTTTCGATTTTTTGTTTTTCCTGATGGATCTGCTGAATCTCTTTTTCCAGATCATCCATCAACTTCTGATCATTATCGGCAATGCGTTTCATCATTTTGGACTTAATCAGATAATCCGTATACTCACCAGTATCCAGCAGCATCTGAAGGGTGGACATGTTACCGCTTTTGGACACAGCCCGCAGCCGCTGCTGTAGTTTGGAGAAATCATCCTCGATTTCCTGCTCTCGATCGTTTATCTGCTGCTGCTTTTCAGAAATTTCCTGTTCCTTGGTATAAATCTGGTCGTTCAGGGTATTGATCTGATCCGTCAGCACTTCGATCTGATCCACCGTGTTTGAAATCTGGCCGTTCAGAGTCTCGAGGTACTCCTGCTGCTTGTCCAGATCATCCTTGTAAATGGCGAGATCATGGTTGAGCTGCTGTGCCTCTGCCTCCAGATCGCTCAGCTGCTTCTGCAGTTCCGACGACGTAGCCGCGCGCACCTGGATGCGGCCCAGCCCGGCCGGTGAAACCGCGGTCAATACGACGGCGCAAAGCACGGCCGTGCAGCGGAGCCAACGTTTCTGTCGCTTACTCATCCGAAGTTCCTCCATCCCGTTTTAAATATCGTCCCATGGAAATCGCGCTTCCCAGCATACCGGTCAAAACGCCGGCCGCCAGGAACCCGACAAATACCGTCACCCACACTTCTGAAAAGCTGACAATGCCAAAGATTCCCGTAAAGGAAAACATGCCGGCCAGCTGGTCATACAGATAGTAAATGATGCCATAGGCAAGCAGCCCCGACGTCAGTCCCAGCATCATGCCCTCAATTAGGAATGGTATCCGTATAAATAAATTGGTGGCTCCCACCGATTTCATGATGTAAATTTCAAGGCGGCGGCTGTAAACCGTCAGCTTGATGGTATTAGAAATGATAAACAGAGATACCAGAAGCAAAATACCGATAATCCAGCCCGCCACGGTAAGCACAATGTTGCGCACCTTGGTAAGCGTTTGGGCAATCGTCTTGTTGGAGCTGACGTCGTCGATATTCGACAGCTTTTCTATCTGCGCCAGCGTCGCATCGAATTTTTCCAAATCGTCGAAGGTTACGACATACAAGTCCAGCATGGGATTTTCACTGCCCTGCATCTCCTGGTAGGTCGCTTCCGGGATATCGTTTTTATAGGTTTCCAGCGTTTCATCCTTGGAAACAAACTGTACGCTCTTAATATTATCGATTTGCCGCAGCTGCTGCTCCAGGGTTTTTAGCTGCTCCTGTGTGGTCTGTTCCTTGGCAAACACCACCACCACATTCTGCTCATACACCTGCTTAAAGGCGTTGTTTATATTTTCAAATATCAGGTAGGCGCCGCCGGTCAGCAGCAGGCAGGATATCAGAACGCAGATGGAAGCGATCGCCATAAAGCGGTTCTGCCAGATGTTACGGAAGCCTTCCCGCATCAAATACCGTACGCTACTCAGCTTCATTGGCTTCCCCTCCTTGTGTCGGTTCGGCCGGCTCCGGCGTATCTACCGCCGTATCGGACGCCTCATCCGCTGCCGTAATATCTTCAATCAGAGCGTCCAACGCAACCGGCTCCGCCGGCGTCGGTTCATCATCATACAGGCTGTCCGATACCACGCAGCCATCCCGAATTTCAATAATCCTGTGAGAGAAAGCATGAACCAGCTCATGCTCATGTGTAACCATTAAAACCGTGGTGCCCCGCCGATTGATTTCAGTGAGTAGCTCCACAATTTCCATAGACATTTCGGGGTCAATATTGCCGGTGGGCTCGTCCGCGATAATCATGGACGGATTGTTGACCAGCGCCCGCGCCAGACCAACCCGCTGCTGCTCACCGCCGGACAGTTCCTGCGGAAAGCTGCGGGCCTTGTTTTGCAGGCCTACCAGACCGAGTATATACGGTACGCGTTTGCGGACTTCTCTGCGGGAAGCGCCGATGACCCGCATGGCAAAAGCCACATTGTCAAACACAGTCATGTTATTGATCAGGCGGAAATCCTGAAACACAATGCCCATGGTGCGCCGCAGATACGGCACCTTGCGCCGCCTAAGCTTATTCAGCTTAAAGCCGTTGACAATCACTTCACCGGCATTGGGCAATTCTTCCCGCATGATCAGCTTTAAAAACGTACTTTTACCCGAGCCCGACGCCCCCACGATGAAGACGAATTCCCCTTTGTCGATATGGATGTTGACGTCTTTCAGCGCCTTGGTGCCGTTATCATAAGTTTTATGTACGCCCTTGAATTCTATCAAAAGGACACCTCCCACCAGGGTGCGGTTTTCCCCGTCGTCCCGCGCATGGCGGGAACCGGGATTCCGTGCAGATCTTCCCTTATCATCATACCGCCCGCAGACGGCGGCGACAAGATCGTAATTTCTGCCAATAAAAAAGCGATAAGCGCCGACCAGCGACGCCGGTCGGCGGCTTGATGCGCCTATTTAGTACTTTACGGGATTGGCCATCAGGTATTTCTTTACCATCAACGCCACTTTGAAAACGATGGCATCATCAAATTCCCGCAGATCCAAGCCGGTCAGCCGTTTGATCTTTTCAAGCCGGTAAACCAGCGTGTTGCGGTGAACAAACAGTTTGCGGGAGGTTTCCGATACGTTCAGGTTGTTTTCGAAGAAACGCTGGATGGTAAACAAGGTCTCCTGGTCCAGCGAATCGATAGAACCGCGCTTAAACACTTCTTTCAAGAACATTTCGCACAGCGTGGTGGGCAGCTGATAAATCAGGCGGGCGATGCCCAGGTTGTCGTAATTGACAATTGCCTTTTCCGTATCAAACACCTTCCCGACTTCCAGCGCCACCTGCGCTTCCTTGAAAGAACGGGCCAGGTCTTTAATCCCCTCAACCACCGTACCAATGCCCACGGAGGCCTGCGTGTAAAATTCGCTGCCCAGCGTGTCCACAATTGAACGGGCCAGCTTTTCAAGATCCTTGGAATCGATGCCCGCCCGGATTTCCTTGACCAGGGCGATATCCGATTCATTGATGTTGACGACAAAATCCTTATTCTTTTCCGGGAACAGGTTCTGAACGATATCAAAGGCCGACACCTCGGCGCGGGTCGCTACCCGAATGAGAAGCACCACGCGGCTGACGTCATTGTTAAACCGCAGCTCACGCGCCTTTAAATAGATATCGCCCGGCAGGATATTGTCCAGAATAACATTCTTGACAAAATTGCCCCGGTCGTATTTCTCATCGTGATATTGCTTGATGCTGGACAGGGACACCGCCAGCATAGCCGCATATTTCGACGCCTGCTCGTCCGCGCCTTCCACGAACAGAATATGTTCGCTGGTAGGGCGGGAACCGAAGGCTTTATAGGTATAGCCGTCGACCACAAACGGCTCCACCGAAGAAAACGCATCCTCCTGGATTTGAGCGCAGGGCTCTCCGATGCGACCCAGATCGCTGCATGCGATAACCGTCATGGTTTCATCAATGACGCCAATGGTGCGGTCAATAGCCTCTCTCATCTGATGGACGATGCTTTGGAAGAGTCGGTTGGACATAGGACTACCCCTTCTTTCGTTAATTCCCGATTGTATTGGTATCGGCATGGCACCGGGCCGGTTTTTACGACGTGTTGAATCGTTGCATCCTTTGCAGTATCATGGTTTATTGTACACAATTTTAAAAATTTTTTCAAGTATAAAGGAGAAAAAAGCGTATAAAGATCGTGTGAATTCACCAAATTTTACATTTCGGACATACTTTAACCTGGTTTTTTCACAAAAATCCCGTGGTTCAGATCAAATTCCCCTTTTCCCGCCAAACCTTTTTTTGACGGCTCCTGCCGACTTGATGGAAGCTACTAATAGAAAAAACAGCGCCAGCCTGGAGGCTGACGCTGCTTGGTTGCGATTATTTTAGTGGCAGATCGCGCGTTCGGTCTCTTTGTCAAAGAGGTGAATACGGTCGCTGTCCATGACAATTTCAATCGTATCGCTGGGACGAGCGGTCGAGGTCGGCTCAACGCGGGCCGTCATGCTGATGCCTTCCACTGTCAGGTACAAATAGGTTTCTGCACCCATCATTTCAGTCACTTCGACATCGGCATTAATTTTGCAGTGCGAGAATTTTTCCAGATACCGGGGCTCATCGTGCACATCCTCCGGACGAATGCCCATCAGCACCTCTTTATCCACGTATTCTTCCAGAATATTTTTCTCGTTTTTATACTCCGGCAGCGGTATCTGGTATTTGACGCCACGTTTGGTTTTGGTGTCTTCCGAACCAAATTCCACACAGTAGGCACCGTCTTTTTTAATCAGCTTGCAATCCACAAAGTTCATCTGCGGGCTGCCGATAAAGCCGGCAACAAAGGTGTTGCAGGGCAGAGAGTACAGGTTTTGAGGCGTATCCACCTGCTGGATAAAGCCATCTTTCATAACCACGATACGGTCGCCCATGGTCATGGCTTCCGTCTGGTCATGGGTAACATAAATGAACGTGGTACCCAACTTCTGGTGCAGCTTGGACAGCTCGGTCCGCATCTGCGCACGCAGTTTGGCGTCCAGGTTGGACAGCGGTTCGTCCAGCAGGAAGACCTTGGGTTCACGGACAATGGCGCGTCCCAGCGCGACACGCTGCCGCTGGCCGCCGGACAACGCCTTGGGCTTTCTGTCCAGCAGATGAGAAATATCAAGAATCCGCGCCGCTTCTTCCACGCGGCGTTTGATCTCGTCCTTGGCCACCTTGCGCAGCTTCAGGCCGAACGCCATGTTTTCAAACACGGTCATATGCGGATACAGGGCGTAGTTCTGGAACACCATGGCGATATCGCGGTCTTTTGGTGCCACATCGTTGACCAGTTTGTCACCGATGTACAGTTCCCCGTCCGAAATTTCTTCGAGTCCCGCGATCATACGCAGGGTTGTCGATTTACCGCAGCCGGAAGGTCCGACCAGGATAACAAATTCTTTATCCTTGATTTCCAGATTAAAATCGGAAACCGCGGTAACGCCGCCCGGGTATTTTTTATAAATGCTCTTCAGTGACAAACTTGCCATGTAATAACCTCCCACATATTAACAAGCCACCAGACCTACCTAGGGCAGTCTGAGAATAGTATTAATATACCAGATTCCCCGGCCGATAACCATACCGTTTATCAACAAACTTTTAAAAATTCTTTTATCTAATTTCCATAAGGACAAATTACACAAAAATAATCCCCTTTACTGCCAAACCAGACCTTTTTCCACCTCTGACAACTCCCGCATCTGGCCTTCCTCCAGGGTTTCATCCAGAAAGAGCCCGCCAATGGCTGTTCGTTTCAGCCACAACACCTTGTGGCCGCAAGCCGCAAACATCCGCTTTATCTGGTGATACTTCCCCTCCGATATTCGGATTTCCATCAGGGGACGCTCTCCCGGTTCAAGGATTTGTAATTTTGCCGGCATGCAGGCAGTTCCGTCTTCTAAAATCAGCCCTTTTGTAAAAGCCTCCCGCTGCCCTTCGTTCAGGGGGCCGTCTATCAATGCCTGATAGGTCTTTTCCACATGCCGGCGGGGAGACAGCATGCGGTGGGCAAAATCACCGTCATCGGTGATAAGCGTCAGGCCCACCGTATCCTTGTCCAAACGGCCGGCAGGAAATAAGCCGCTCCGCCGAAGGGCGGGCGGCAACAGATCCAGGACCGTGGGCTGCCGGGGATCACGCGAGACACAAAGTAAGCCCTGCGGCTTGTTGAGCATAATATAGAGATGCTGCTGGTAACACAGCGGCCTCCCGTCGACGGCCAACAGCGCCGCGGAAGGATCGGCCTTTACGGACGGGTCGCGCACGACCCGTCCGTCCACCGTGAGGCGTCCCGCACGGATCAGCCGCTGCATATCGCTGCGGCTGCCCATTCCCTGGGAAACCAGTATTTTATCCAGCCGCTGCACCATGACCGTCCTGTCCTTCCCGCCCGGTTATGTCTTTTTGGCCGAGGTCAGCGCCCGCATAAAGCCGTCCGCTTCCCTGGCCGACACGTCGCCCGCTATAATCGTGTCCTTATACTCGTAAAGATGCGCTTCCGCTTCCTTGCCGGAGGGATCGTTGAGCACCTCATACGTCCAGCATTTGACCCGCTTGCCATGGTAGGGCTGCAAATTCATCCCCGCCGTCTGCTGGAGTTCATTATAGCTGGTCGTTTCCTCATCAAACGTATCCGGGATCAAAATTTCTTTTACATCCGCATGCGCCGGCGTCACCTCATAGCCGAGCGAGCGCAGGAACGCCACCCGCTTGGTCTCGCTGCCGCCGTCGGCTGTCACCGGCGCTTTGGCGGCCGTCGGCGCCGCCGCATGGCCGACCGCCGCTACGATAATGAGAATGAGCACTGCCACGCAGAGAATCAAAGTCAGAATCCGCTTCTTTGACGTCTTAACGGAGAATACAAACATATCGCCGCACCCCTTTTGCATCGTTTATCACTGTACTATATGCGGGGTTGCGGCGCACTATGCCAATTTTATAACCAGGAATGTTCCAATTCCTGTCGCCGGGGACGCTCCATCAGGTCCCGGATGGCCTCCGGTGCGGACTGACCCTCATAACAAATGCGGTAGCACTGCTCCACAATCGGCATGTCCACGCCGGTTTCGCAGGCCAACCGCCAGGCGGCACGCGCCGCCAGATACCCTTCCACCGTGCCCACCTGCCGCACGGCTTCCTCCGCGGAGAAGCCCTGCCCGATAAGGATGCCGGCACGGCGGTTGCGGGAGTGCATGCTGCCGCAGGTCACCACCAGATCGCCCATGCCCGACAGGCCGGCAAAGGTTTCCGCCTTGGCGCCCAGCGCCACACCCAGGCGGGCCATCTCAGCCAGTCCCCGGGTCATAAGCGCCGCCTTGGCGTTATCCCCCAACTGGAGGCCGTCCACGATGCCGGCCGCCAGCGCGATGACGTTTTTCAGCGCGCCTCCAAGCTCCACTCCGATGACATCTGGGTTGACATAAATGCGGAACCGGGGATTCATCAGCCACTCCTGCACCGCTTCCGCCGCATCGATCCGCTGCGAAGCGCTGACCACGGTGGTAGGCACTCCCCGCGCCACCTCTTCAGCGTGTGACGGCCCGGACAACACGACCACCGCGCACTGCGGGACAGCCTGTCCTATCACCTGTGAAAACCTCTGAAGCGTGACGTTTTCAAGTCCCTTGCCCGCGTTGGCGATAATGGTTTCCCCGGTTAAAATGCCGCCGAGCTGGCGGGCCGTCTGCTCGACGGCAAAAGACGGAACCGCCATAATCACCAGATCTGCTCCCCTCGCCCGGGAAAGATCGGTTGTCAGCTCCACCGTTTCCGGCACCGGCACCCCCGGCAGCAATTTCTTATGCTCCTGGTCCCTCCGGATACGACCTATTTCCTCCTCAAAAGGGGACCAGAGGGCTACATCATGCCCATACTGATGCGCCATCAGCGCCAGGGCTGTACCCCATCCGCCGGCACCCGCTACCACGATCCGTGCCATGCCCGCACTTCCTTTCGTTTTCAACCGGCGTTGTCGCCGTCTTTTTTATGAAAGTGAACCTTATTCTCCGTCCCGTTCATAATGCGTTTAATATTGGGAACATGCTTAAATATCAGCATGACGACAATGACCAGCGCCATGGTGGTACACAGCCACACCACCGACCAGGGATACTCGTCGACAAACGCCCGGAACAGGAAGGTGCATATCACCATGGTAATTCCCGCCATGATCGAGCCCAGCGAAACCATACGGCCGATCAGGATGGTGACGATAAACATGCCCAGGCTGATCAGCGCCACCCGCCAATCGAGAATCAGCATCATACCGAGGGTTGTCATCACCCCTTTGCCTCCGCGGAATCCAAAATAGAGCGGATACAGGTGACCCAGGATGCAGAACAGTCCGGATATGTATTCCCCGATCAGCCGGAGATGCTCCGCCGGATAGGCGGAGGAGACCATGTCCGGGTTCATATGCACCACCAGCCAACCGCCGATCCACACCGACAGCATACTCTTGCCCAAGTCGCCGATGGTGGTCAACGCCGCCGCCCCCTTGCCCTGCGACCGCAGGACATTTGTGGCACCGGCGTTGCCGCTTCCGACCTCACGAATATCGCTTTTTTTCAGGAATTTGGTCACCACAATGGCAAAATTGACGCTCCCCAGCAGGTACGCGATGATCGCGCCCATAATGAGAGGCATCCAAAAGTTTGAAAGAAATTCCGTTACTACCATACCTTCGTCCCCTATCGTGCGTTTTTCTCCCCTTTTTCCCGGACAATAAACCGAATGGGCGTTCCCTCCAGTCCGAACGTCTCACGGATTTGATTTTCCAGATACCGCTGGTAGGAAAAATGGAACAGGTCCGCCCGGTTGACAAAACAGACAAATGTAGGCGGCCGGGTGGAGGGCTGGGTCATATAATAGATTTTCAGCCGCCGCCCTTTATCCGTAGGCGGCTGTACGCGGGCCGTCGCCTGCGCCAGCACATCGTTGAGCATACCGGTGGATATCCTCATCGCGTTTTGCTGGTTGACAAACTTGATCAGCTCATACAGCCGGTCGATCCGCTGGCCGGTTTTGGCAGAAATGAAAATGAACGGCGCGTAGGCCATAAACGAAAAATCGTTCATAAGCTGCTTGCGCATCCGATCCATGGTTTTATCGTCCTTTTCCACCGCGTCCCATTTATTCACCGCAATGATGCAGGCCTTGCCCTGCTGATGGGCAATCCCCGCCACCTTGCTGTCCTGCTCGGTAAAGCCTTCCTCACCGTCGATCAGCACCACGCAGACATCGGCCCGCTCCACGGCCATTTCGGCTCGTAGTATGCTGTATTTTTCAATGGCGTCATCCACCCGGCTTTTCCGTCGCAGGCCGGCGGTATCAATAAAAATAAAGTCACCGTGCTCGTTGTGCACCGGCGTATCCACCGTATCCCGCGTGGTGCCCGCGATATCCGAAACGATGGTGCGTTCCTCCCCCGCGATGCGATTGACCAGCGAGGATTTGCCGGCGTTGGGTTTGCCGATAACCGCCACCCGGATAACGTCGGTTTCCACGTCCTCCTCCGGCTGCTCCGGCAGATATTCCAGCACCGCGTCCAGCAGGTCGCCGGTGCCGTGCCCGTGTACCGAAGATATCGGCACCGGGTCGCCCAGGCCCAGATTGTAGAATTCATAGAAATCGGCGGGAAGGCCGCCGATGTGATCGCATTTGTTCACAGCCAGCACGACCGGCTTGCCGCTTTTCTGGAGCATCACCGCCACATCGGCGTCATTGGCCGTTACGCCCGAAAGCAGGTCGGTCACCAGGATGATCACATCCGCCTGTTCGATGGCCAACTGAGCCTGCCGCCGCATCTGGGACAGGATCACATCGTCTGAATGCGGTTCAATGCCTCCGGTATCGGCCAGCATAAAGGTGCGGCCCCGCCATTCGCAGGGGGCGAACAGGCGGTCGCGGGTCACGCCCGGCGTGTCCTTGACAATGGCCAGCCGCTGACCTATCAGTTTATTAAAAAGTGTGGATTTCCCTACGTTTGGCCGTCCCACGACAGCTACCACCGGCCGCGCCATACGGCTCACCTCCTGCTTTCTTTCATCTGTGTATCCTCTTACTTATCCTATCCAGACGGGGCTGGATTTATAACAGCAGCGCTTCCACCAAGGACTGCCCGTCGCCGGCAATGACCGTCAGCGGAACATTTAGCCCCTGCGCCAATTCCTGCGGCGTCATATCGTCCAAGAAACACGCGCCGTCGTGCCGCAGCATCACATCCGGGATCAGCAGGCGGTCACCCGAACGTCCCCGCATCTGCTTTAAAATATCCCCGCCGGTGACAAGGCCGGCCACATCGATGGTTTCACCAAAAAACTCGTTGCGTATGGCGACAACCTCCACTTTAAGATTATGCCATTTTTGCGCAGCTTCGTCAATAAGGCCGCGCAAAAATGGCGCCACCGCGACGCCGGTTGCCAGGGTCAAACAGTGTCCTGCCGGCTGCCGTGTTTCTTCCGCCAGCGCCTCGCGGAACTCAGCGCGGAGCAAAGCCATCATTCCCACGCCGTTTTCCAGCTGTGTCATGTCCCCGTAAAAGTCCGTTTCCGGGACCGGCCGGCCGGCCTTGACATAAAATTCGTCCGCCGGATAAAACAGGCGGTTGCCCGTGGCGGCAAGCTGCCGGCCGCCGAAGGCCTCCATGGCGTCGATAACCGCCGCGCATTCCTCCCCGGTGAAGGGCCTCAGCGGGGCCAGGCCTTCGCGAAAGCGGGTCACCCCCACCGGCACGGCCGCCACGCTTTCCACGGACGGCGCCAGCCGGGCCAGATCCTCCATGGTACGCCGCAGCTCCACCCCATCGTTGTAGCCGGGGCAGAGCACCAGCTGGCATTCGATGCGGATGCCAGCCGCGGCAATGCGATACAGCGCCGAAAGGCTGTCTCCGGCGAACCGGTTGCCCATCATGCGGCAGCGCAGCTCCGGGTTGGTGGTGTGCACCGATATATGGATGGGACTGATATGCATATCGATAATCCGCTGGATTTCATGCTCGCTGACATTGGTCAGCGTAATATAATTGCCGAACAGGAAGGACAGGCGGCTGTCGTCGTCCTTAAAATACAGGGATTCCCGCATTCCCGGCGGCAACTGATCGATAAAGCAGAATATGCATTTGTTGCGGCAGGAATGCTGGCGATCCATCAGGTAGGTATCAAACTCCAGCCCCAGGTCCTCGTCTTCATCCTTGCGGATTTTAACGGTGCGCCGCACCCCGTCCGCCTCTACTTCGAGGGTCAGCCGCGGTTCCATCATATAAAACCGGTAATCCAGCACATCCATGATATCATGCCCGTTTATACGAACAAGAGTCATGCCGCCAGTCAGCTTCTTGCGCGCAGCCGGGCTGCCCGGCTGCACCTGTTTAATTATAACCGCCATGAGGCCGGCCTCCCTTCCCGATCATCCGGACGAAAAAACAGAGGGTACAGCCTTTCTAAGCTGCACCCTCTATTTTACCCATTTCAGCAACGAATCAGGCTTCCTTCTGAATGACCTGCCGGCCATTGTAATAGCCGCAATTGCCACATACACGGTGTGCGCGCTTATATTCGCCGCACTGCGGGCATTTCATGAGCGCCGGAGCGTCCATTTTCCACACATTGTTGCGTCGTTTATCGCGACGAGCCTTGGAATGCTTTCTCTTGGGTACCGCCATCGTCAGCACCTCCTTATTCTAATTCAACAAATCTTTTAACGCCGCTAAGCGAGGGTCGACCGTTTCCTGCCGGCAGCCGCACAGTCCCTCGTTGAGATTGCGGCCGCACTGCGGGCAAATCCCGCGGCAGTCCTCCCGGCAGAGCGATTTCATCGGCAGGCTGAGGAGCAGGTCGGCCGTCACCAGATCACTAAGCGGCAGCCGGTAATCTTTCAGCAGCAGAAAATCCTCGTTCGATTCATCGTTCAGGGAAGTGACTAAAATGTGCTTGATTTTAAGCGTGTCCGGCCGCTGGAACGGTTCGGCGCAGCGGTCGCAGCGTCCGTCATAACGGTAGTTTACGTCCGCTTGCAGTGTGACCACGCCATCCACATACCGGATCGATCCGGTCACCCGCACCGGCTGTGTAAACGGGCGCAGGCCCTGCACGTCCAATGCGGTCAAGTCCAGCGTTTCCTCAATCGGGACAACGGACACGTCTCCCATAAACAGGGGTTTTAACTGGTATTCCATAGTTCACCTCAAGTGTCACGGAAAATATTATATAGAGATTACGGGGGTTTGTCAATACTTTTTTGAAGATATCCGCGCCCTTTTGCCGAATCCGCCCGCATTGACGCACGGACAGGCGCCGGCTATCAACCCGCCGGAAAAAGCGGCTTCAGCGTGCGGTCCTTCAGCCTGCGCACCCAGTCGCGTTCATCCCGGACCGGTTCGGGACTGGCCATGCCGCCCCGTGCCAGATCTTCCCATTCGTGAAAATCCGAGCCCGATGTTTCAATCAGCCCGTTTTCGCGGGCAAAAGCCAGCGCATCATCATCGTGGCTGTTGTGCCGCAGGTTTCCGTTAAAAACCTCGACGCCGTCGAGCAGCGCGGGATCGCAGCGGGTCAGGCCGGGCCGGAAGGGATGCGCCTGCCCGAAAAACAGCCCCTGTTCCCGCGCCAGCCGGGAGAACGCGGCCTCGGTCATGGCGTACAGGCGGGGATGCTCCCGCAGGAAGGATTCGGACACACCGTACACCAGATAATCCTCGGAATGTCCGGCAAACCGCAGTTCCATTCCCAAAAACACCGCGATTCCCTCTTTTTGGCCGGCCGCCACCGCCGCGCGCCAGCCTTGCAGCCAAATATCCAGCTTGTCCTCCCAAGATGCGGCGTCGATGCGGTCAAATATACCGTCAAAATAATGATCGGTTACCACAATGCCGCTGTAACCCTGTTCCCGATAGGCCCGAACGCCCTCTGCCGCCGGCACGTTGCCGCACCAGCTTGTCTCAGCCGTATGAAAATGCGTTTCATATAAATAACTCACGGCTACCGCCTCCCTGACTGTCGGTTTGGTACGCACGACAACGGGCAAGGTCCCCGCCTGCTGCGGAAAACCTTGCCCGCTCGGTTCGTCGGTTTAAATTTCGACCGCAAATTCTGCGATACGGTCGGGAATGTCTTCCTTATCTGCGGATACAGACAGTACGACATTGGTATCGGCTTTTTTGGACAGGTCGCCCAGCCGCTCTATAAAGGTGGCGAGTTCTTCCCGGTCGTCGCCGCCAATTTTAATGGTGGAATCCACAAAAATATCGGTGATGTCATAGTTGCTGGCGCACATGCCCGCGATAAATCCATAGAACGCGTCATAACCGGCAATGCGGTAATCCTCCGCCACAGCCAGCCGGGCCTGCCGGCTGATATCATAAGTCAGGCTGGAATCCTTTTCAATGAAAACCACGCTGCCTTTGGACTCGGCCGTGGCCGCGTTGCACATATCAATCAGGCGCTTGGTTTTTCCGGAGCCTTTTCTTCCAAGAATCAAGGTAATCATAACAATTCCTCCTAATAAGGTATATTGCAGCCGCCCGTTGGACGGCGGACAACCTTTGCGATACACATCCCCGGCCGGTCAGCCCAGCCGGGCTTCCAGCGCCTGCCGCGCTTCTTCATAGCCGGGTTTGCCCAGCAGGGCGAACATATTGCGCTTATAGCTTTCCACGCCCGGCTGGTCGAAGGGATTCACCCCCAGCATATAGCCGGATATGGCGCAGGCTTTTTCAAAAAAGTAAATCAGGTACCCCAGTTCTTCCTCACAGGCGGAAGGCATACGCAGCACCAAACTGGGCGTGCCGCCGTCGGCGTGGGCCAGGACCGTTCCTTCAAAGGCTTTCCGGTTAACCTCACTCATGGTTTTGCCGGTCAGGAAATTCAGGCCGTCCACATTTTCGGGGTCTTCCTCGATCACCCGCTCCCGCTGGGGTTTATCAATCAACACAACGGTTTCAAACAAAATATTGGAGCCGTCCTGAATAAACTGGCCCATGGAATGCAGGTCGGTGGAGAAAATCACCGACGCCGGGAACAGGCCCTTGCCATCCTTGCCCTCGCTTTCGCCATACAGCTGTTTCCACCATTCGGCCATCATGGCATAGCCTGGCTCATAGCTTACCATCAGCTCCACCGCCCGGCCCTTGCGCAGCAGCGCGTGGCGCAGGGCCGCGTACCGGTAGCAGGGATTCTGTGCCAGATCGTCGCTTTGCAGCTCCGCCTGCGCCCGGGCAGCACCGGTCATCAGGCCGGCAATATCGCACCCGGCAACAGCAATCGGCAGCAGGCCCACAGCCGTCAGCACCGAGAAGCGCCCGCCCACGTCATCCGGCACCACAAAGGTTTCATAGCCTTCACGGTCGGCCAGGGCTTTCAGGGTGCCCTTTTCTTTATCCGTCGTCACATAGATGCGGCGGCGGGCTTCCTCGCGGCCTACAGTTTTTTCCAGATACTCCCGCCACACCCGGAACGCCACCGCCGGTTCGGTCGTGGTGCCGGATTTGGATATGACGTTAATGGAAACCCGTTTCCCTTCGCACAGCTCAAGCAAGTCTTCCAAAGCCGTCGAGCTAATGCTGTTCCCGGAGAAATAGATATCCGGTGTATTCTTCTTTTTTGCGTTGTATAAAGGCGATTTTAAAAATTCAATCGCCGCGCGCGCCCCCAGATAGGAGCCGCCAATACCTATGGCGATAAAAATATCGGTATCCTGCTGAATCCGCGCAGCCGCCGCCTGGATCCGGGCGAATTCATCCCGGTCGTAATCGGTAGGCAGCGTCAGCCAGCCCAGATAATCGTTTCCAAGGCCGCTGTGGTCATGCAGCTCACGGTGGGCGGCGGAGACCTGCGGCTGCAGGGCCGCCAGCTCATGGGGCCGGACGAACCCGTCGGCATAGCGTGTTTCCAGTGTGATTGACATCTGATCCTCTCCCCATCCGTCTTTGAGATAAGTATACAATATATACGGAACGAATGCAACGGTATCCCAAAGAGTTTTTATTTTTTTCACAAAAATTTCTACATTTCTTTTCTTTTTCCCCTCTGTCTGTCTTAGACGGAGAGGGCCTGGAACAACCGGCTGAACGCGGCAAAGAAAGTCAGCCGTTTTACGTTTTCAGCCGCCTTGACCGGGTAGGAGGCCACCTTTTTCCCGTTCAGCTTCACCACCACCTCGCCAACGGTCTGGCCCTTAATGACCGGCGCCTCCAAATCCTTGGACAGCGTCACCTCGCTCGTCACGGATTTTTCCTCGCCCTTTTTTATCAGGATGGACGACGGTTTTTCGGCGCTCACTTTCACCTGCTCCGCCAGCCCCCGCTGCACGGGAATGGGTTTCAGCTGCGCCGCGTCCACTTCGGGCGTGTAAACGCCATAATTAGCAAATCCATAATCCAGCATTTTGCGGGCGCCGCCAAACCGTTCGTCGGTACTCCCGCAGCCCAGTATAACCGAAATCAGCGACAGGCCATGCCTCTCGGCAGTGGCGGACAGGCAGGACCCGGCCGCGGCCGTGGTGCCGGTTTTCAGCCCCGTGGCGCCCTGATAAAACCGCACCAGCTTGTTGGTGTTGACAAGCTGCGACTGGCCGTTGCGGATGGTATCCATCCAAATGGTCGTAAACTCGGTGATGGTCTTGTGTTTAATCAGCTCGCGCGACATCATCGCCACATCGTACGCCGACGAATAGGCCTCGTCGTTCAGGCCGCTGCAGTCCAGGAACTTGGTGTCTTTGAGCCCCATCTTCGCCGCCCGGTCGTTCATAGCGGCAACAAAGCCTTCGATCGATCCACTGATGTGTTCAGCCAGGGCGGCGCACGCGTCGTTGGCGGACACCACCGCGGCCGCTTTTACCAGGTCGTGCACCGACATAGTCTCGTTTTCTTTCAGCCAGATCTGCGATCCGCCCATAGAAGCGGCCGTGGCCGAACAGGTCACATTATCCTTCATGGAAATTTGTCCGCTGTCGATCGCTTCCATAACCAGCAGCAGCGTCATGACCTTGGTAACGGAAGCAATGGGAAGGCGTTTGTGGGAATCCCTCTCATACAGGATTCGGCCGCTGTCGGCCTCGATCAAAATAGCGCCTTTGCCGCCGATCTCCAGCGACGCGGCGGTGGTGGGGGCGGTGACCGGTTGGGCCCACTGCTCCGCTTCGGTTTCCGCAATTAAATCCGCGATATTTTCCCCCGAGTCCTGCTCGGCGATAATGGCCGGGATATCCTCCGCGAGGGATGCCGGGATTCCAGCCGTCAGCAGCGCGCCGCACATCAGCGCCGCCAAGCCTCGTTTCCATTTGTTCATACTGCCGCCTCCTGCATCATTGTTGCTTCATCTATATGCAGGGATGGTGGAAAAAATACGGGATGGCGGGACAGCTTTCTTCCCTTGCGGGGCCAATACCAGTATAGTGCCTGTCCATGGCAAAAGGGCGCGGAAGCTGTCGCTCCCGCACCCTTTTCTTTATCCATATATAAATTCCTGGAGATCCAGCACCGTCTGTTCCGGATTTGTCAGTTCCAAACCGTTGCCGTTGCCGATCCAGGTGCTTGCCCAGGCGCCGTCCTGCGGCACCCGGTAAGACGTATCAATTTTGTAGCTGGTATAGGTAATGGCATTCGCCGTAAAGCCCAAAAACTCACTGGGTGACATATTGGTGCTCACCACACCCAACGCCTCAAACAGCACGCTGTTGAGCTGCCCCAGACTCATGGTTTTGGCCTTTTCCATAAGCAGAGAGACCAGCTTGCGCTGGTTGGATGTCCGGGTAAAATCACTGTCCGCATAATAATACCGCAGCCGGGCATATTGCAGCGCCTGGAACCCGTCCATATGATAGGTGCCATCGGTCGTCCCCATCGGCACATAACCGCTGCCGCCGTAGCGTATTTTGGATCCGGCGGCCGGCACCCGCTCCGCTTCGCCGCCGGTGAGAGTAACCTCGACGCCGCCCAGCGCGTCGATAACCGCCGGAAAGGCCTCAAAATTAACGGCAATGTATTTGTCCAGCTTAAGGCGCATGTTCTGTTCGATCATTTTGGAGTGGAGCTGGAATCCTCCGGAAGCATAGGCTGCGTTAAACTTGGCATAATCGTCCAGCCCGTCGCCGTCCCAGTCGTGCCCCGGAATGGTTACCCAGATGTCCCGCATCAAGGAAATCAGTTTGACGGTTTTTTTGCTGCTGTTGATGGAAACGATAATGTTGGTATCGGCATTTCCTGAAAACGTCGTACCGTCCACGCCGATCAACAGAATATTGGTGATATCACTGGTGCTGCCCAGGGCCGGAATTTCGGCCAACGAAGAATTGGCGTAAGCCGACGGATCGAAATCAACGGCGTCATGGGGTTTGCTGGCTTCTTCCTCAATCGGCACCTGCAGTCCGGTACCGCTCGTGTCGTCTCCCACATAATTGACGCGGCCAAACAAGACCCATAAGTAAACGTCGGCAGCCAGGCACAGCACGCCTATCACCGCAAGCAGACTCGACATCACGATAGCGGTGATGCGGACCGGCCGTGAATACCGCTTTTTCTTCGGTTCGCCCGTTTTCAGGTCTTTCTGCTCGTCTTTTGTCGAAACAGAACGCTCATGTTTGCCCTTTTTCATAAACCATCGTCCTTTTCTGCCCTACTAAACACCGTAGTTTATCCGTAGAGATATTGATGCAGGTCTTTGACCGAAGCCACCGGGTCGGTCAACACAACGACCGACATGCCATATTTGGTGGCGTATTCCCACAAGCCATCCTGCGGCACCCGGTAAGAACTGTTCACCTTATATTTGGAATATTTCATGGCGTTCAGGGTAAACCCCATAAACTGCGTGCGGGACATATTGGTGCGTACCTCGCCCAGAGATTCGTAGAGAACGTCGTTGAGCTGGAAGATATTCATATCCCGCGCCCCATCCAGAATCAGGGACATCAGCTTGCGCTGCCGCGCGGTGCGGGAAAAATCGCCGTCCGCATCGAGATAACGGATGCGCGCATACTGCAGCGCCTGGAACCCATCAAAGTGATAGGTGCCGTCGGTGGTGCCGGCTGGAATATAGCCGCTGCCGCCGTAGCGTATTTTGGACCCGGCCGCCGGCACCCGCTCGGCCTCTTCGCCCCGGCAGGGTACGTCAACGCCGCCCAGCGCGTCGATCACTTTTGGAAACGCTTCAAAATTTACCGCGATGTATTTATCGATCTTCAGCCGGAAATTCTGCTCGATCATTTTGGCGTGCAGCGCATAGCCGCCGTTAGCATAAGCGGCGTTGAGCCGGTCCTCATCATCCCAACCGTCCGCATCCTCATCGAGCCCGGGGATGGTCACCCACGTGTCCCGCAGCAACGATGCCATTTTGACCGTTTTTGTCCGGGTATTGATGGACAGCACGATATTGGTATCCGCCCGGCCGCTGTAGGTATCGCTGTCAATGCCGATCAGCAAAATATTGGTCACGTCGTCCGTATTGCCCATCAAAGGCAGCTCGGCCACCGTATCCCGGTCATACGCGAGCGGATCAAAAACCGACACGGAGGAGCTGTCCCCCGTATCTTCATCGCCAATGTCCAGCCCTTCGTAGTCTACCCGGCCAAACATTACCCACAGATAGATGCCCGCTCCGATGATCAGCACCGCCGCGAGCGACAGTAACGTTGATAATACCGTAACTACAATCCGCACCGGGCGAGAATGCCGCTTTTTACCCTTTGCCAGTCTCTCCTCTTGCACATCCCACGATTCCAGGGGTTCTTTTTTCATGTGCAATCCGTCCTTTTTTATCTTGCGGATCAAAACAGTCCGCTGATAATTCCGTTTTCGTCCACGTCAATGCTTTCCGCCGCCGGTACTCGGGGCAAACCCGGCATGGTCATGATATCCCCCGTCAGGGCCACCACAAAACCGGCGCCGGCGCTGAGCCGCACCGATTTTACCGTTATACGGAACCCTTTAGGCCAGCCCAGCAGCGTCGGATCGTCCGACAGGGAATACTGGGTTTTCGCCATACAGACCGGCAGGCGGCCAAACCCCATCGTTTCCAGACGGGCCAGCTCCCTGACGGCGGCCGAGGAATAGTCCACCCCGTCCGCGCCGTAGATGTTCCGCGCCACCGCTTCTATTTTCTCGGTCAGAGGCTGGGCATCCTCATAAATCATGCGGAACCGATTTGGCGCATCGACCAGCCGCAGCACCTCCCGCGCCAGTTCCAGTCCTCCTTCGCCGCCCTTGGCCCACACCTCAGACAACGCGACATTGGCGCCATACTCCGCACACCGGCGCCGGACAAGCGCCAGCTCCGCCTCGGTATCCTGTGGGAACCGGTTGATGGCGACGACCGCCGGCAACCCAAATTTCACCGTCATATTTTCAAGGTGTTTGAGCAAATTGGGAAGACCCTTTTCCAGCGCCTCCAAATTTTCATTGCCCAAATCCTTAAGGGGAGCGCCGCCGTGGTGCTTGAGCGCCCGCACGGTTGCGACAACCACGACCGCGTCCGGCCGGATGCCGGCCTTGCGGCATTTGATATCCAGGAACTTTTCCGCCCCCAAGTCCGCGCCGAAGCCCGCTTCGGTCACCACGATATCCCCCAGCTTCATCG
This sequence comes from uncultured Oscillospiraceae bacterium, assembly GCA_900552115.1. Classification (GTDB taxonomy): domain Bacteria; phylum Bacillota; class Clostridia; order Oscillospirales; family Acutalibacteraceae; genus UMGS1474. The sequence goes on from URYP01000007.1 coordinate 26,391, forward strand.
CCATCCGAGTAGCGGCGATGCTGTTGCAGCCATGGGCGATATTGGCAAAGGGGCCGCCGTGCACCAGCGCCGGCGTATGCTCCAGCGTTTGGACTAGATTGGGTTTGATCGCATCCTTGAGCAGGGCGGTCATCGCTCCCTGCGCCTTAAGCTGCCCCGCTGTCACCGGCTGTCCGTCGCGGGTATACCCCACCACGATCGCCGCCAGTTTCTGTTTCAAATCCATCAGGTCATTCGCCAAACAGAGAATGGCCATAATTTCCGACGCCACGGTGATATCGAACCCGTCCTCCCGCGGCACGCCGTTCATCCGGCCGCCCAGGCCGTCGGTCAGCTGCCGGAGCTGGCGGTCGTTCATATCCACGCAACGCCGCCATGTGATGCGGCGAGTATCGATATTCAGAGCGTTTCCCTGATGGATGTGATTGTCCAGCAGGGCGGCCAACAGGTTATTGGCCGCGCCAATGGCGTGCATATCCCCTGTGAAATGCAGGTTAATATCTTCCATGGGGATCACCTGTGCCCAGCCGCCGCCGGCCGCGCCGCCCTTGATGCCGAACACCGGGCCGAGCGAAGGTTCGCGCAGCGCGAGCACCACTTTTTGTCCCATGCGATGCAGGGCATCGCCCAGTCCCACAGTCGTGGTGGTCTTCCCTTCGCCGGCCGGCGTAGGGGTAATAGCGGTTACCAGGACCAGCTTGCCGTCCGGCCGGCCCGCCAGACGCCGCGGTACGCCGCTGCCTATTTTTGCCTTATAGCACCCATAAAGCTCCAAGTCGTCCGCGGTCAGGCCCAAGCCGGCGGCGATATCCACAACCGGCTCAGGCTGCACACTCTGTGCGATTTCTATATCGGATAGAGTTGCCATAATTAGTATTACCTCCCTGACGGTTTTTTGATTTCCGCTTTTTGGAAGGAATCAGCTGCGTTTGCTCTCCACAGCCTTTTTTACGGTTTCCACCACATTCGCGGCGCACAGGCCGTAAATTTTCAGCAGATCGGTCGCTTTGCCGGATTTGCCGAATTCATCGTTTACGCCGATACGCACCACCGGAACCGGAACGGTTTCGCACACCACTTCCGTCACCGCGCTGCCCAGGCCGCCGATGATGTTGTGCTCCTCAGCGGTTACAATCAACCCCGTTTCCGAAGCCGCTCTCACAATCGCGTCGCGGTCGATGGGTTTAATAGTCGCCATATTGATCACGCGGGCCGCAATGCCCTCGTTTTTCAGCTGCTCGGCCGCGGCCAGGGCTTCCTGCACCATCAGCCCGGTAGCAATGATCGTTACGTCGCTACCCTCCGTCATCTGCACGCTTTTGCCGACTTCAAATTTATAATCCGCCGGCATCACCACCGGTACGGCCAGCCGGCCGAACCGCAGATATACGGGGCCGTCCAACTCCGCCGCCGCCATAACCGCCTGGCGGGCTTCGGTATCGTCCGCGGGATTGATGATCGTCATCCCCGGGATGGTCCGCATCAGGCCGATATCTTCGCAGCACTGGTGCGTCGCGCCGTCTTCGCCCACCGAGATACCCGCGTGGGTTGCGCCGATTTTGACATTCAAATGGGGGTAGCCAATGGAATTGCGCACCTGTTCGAAGGCACGCCCCGCCGCGAACATGGCGAAAGTAGAAGCAAACACGGTTTTACCCGTAGTGGCGAGGCCCGCGGCCACGCCCATCAGGTTGCATTCCGCGATGCCGCAGTCAAAAAATCGCTCGGGATGCGCTTTTTTAAACACGCCGGTTTTGGTGGCGGCCGCCAGGTCGGCGTCCAGCACCACCACATTGGGATTGGCATTGCCCAGTTCCACCAGCGCGGCGCCATAGGAGTCGCGCGTCGCTACTTTAACGATATCCGCCATAATTAACCCTCCTCCCCGTATCCGGCCAGTGCCTCTTTCAGCTCATCCATGGCCATGTCGTATTGTTCCTGCTTGGGAGCGGAGCCGTGCCAGCTCACCTGGTTTTCCATAAACGACACACCCTTGCCCTTAACGGTTTTCATAACAATGGCCGTGGGCTGGCCTTTAATCGTTTTGGCTTCGTCCAGCGCCGCTTCGATCTGATCAAAATCGTGCCCATCGATGCAGATGACATGGAAACCGAATGCTTCAAATTTCTCCGGAATGGGATAAGGGGAGTTGACCTCCTCAACCGTACCGTCGATCTGCAGGTTATTGTTGTCCACAATGACGCAGAGGTTATCCAGCTTTTTATGGGATGCAAACATAGCGGCCTCCCACACCTGGCCTTCTTCGATCTCCCCGTCGCCAAGGATGGCATAGACACGGTAATCAGCCGCGTCCAGCTTTCCGGCCAGAGCCATGCCCACCGCGGCGGAAACACCCTGCCCCAGCGAGCCGCTGGACATATCCACACCCGGGGTACCCTTCATATCGGGATGTCCCTGCAGCATGGCGCCCGCCTGCCTCAGCTTTTTGATTTCCTCCATGGGGAAAAAGCCCTTCAGAGCCAGCGCCCCGTACAGCGCGGGAGCGGTGTGCCCTTTGGACAAAACCAGCCGGTCGCGGCCCTCCCAACGGGGACGGCTGACATCCAGCCGCAGCTCTTTAAAATACAGATACGCCATCATATCGGCAACCGACAGCGAGCCGCCGGGATGGCCGCTCTGTGCGGCAAAAACGCCGTCGATAGCGGCCATGCGAATCCGCGTCGCCATCGCGGCGAGATGGTTTTTGCAGGAAAGTTCCATGAACCGATCTTCCTTTCGTGTTTATTCCGGCCTCTCCAGCCTTTTATTTTTGCCAGTATACCATATTTTCCTATAAATGGCTAGACCGCAGACGAATTTTTTCACGACGTGACAAAAAAGTAATGCAACCCGTCGTCGCCGCGTCTGGCCGCTGTTAACAGAATGCCCGGACACGACCGCTTTTAACCGGCAGCTCCTTTCTTTGTTTTGGAGAAACATTGCAATTTCACAGGCAATTTTCGTCGGTTTTTCACGGGAAAGGGCTGGACAAACCCTGCGGTTACCTGTATAATGAATAAATCGTATCCATTTCAAGGAGGAAATGCTCATGAAGTTCAAAAAGGTTCTCTGCGCCGCGTCAGCCGCGGTGATGCTGGCGACAGTCGGTCTGTCCGGCTGTTCCACGCCCCGTGTCGCCATGACCGTGGACGGCAAGGACTATACAACCGGCGAGTATCTGGCTTATCTGTATAACGCGTATACGCAGGTTTACAGCCAGCAGCTTTACTATTACGCTTCCGCCGGCTATACAGAGGATCAGATCTGGGCCCTAACGCTTCCCTATGGCGAGGGAGACGATAAAGTGGATTTGGAATTGCCCGAATATCTCAAAAAAATCGCGCAGGATACCATGATCCGGCAAAAAGCACTGGAAAACATGATGGAAAAATACGACGTGTCGGTTTCTGAAGACGACCTCAAGGATATGGATGAGCAGCTCAAGGGGCTGACCGATGACAGCGTCATTAAAATGGGCTTTAACGCCGAACACTATAAGAATATGTATAAAGCGGTGAACTATAACGAGAAAAGCCTGTTTTATGCGTTATATGACGTGGGCGGCAAAGAGGGCATGACCGAAGAGCAGATGCGGGAATATTTCGAGAAAAACTATCTGAGCTATAAAGCGATTGAGATTTCGCTGGCGGATAGCGACGGCAAGGATTTGAGCGAGGCGGATGTAACCAAAATCAAGAAACGTCTCGAAGGCTACCTGAGCCAGTATAAAAAGGATAAAGATTTTGACAAGGTGATCGAGGCTTATGAAGCGGACGAGGCCAAGTCTACCTCGTCTTCCGGTACGACCACTACCACGACGACCGGTTCCACGACAACCACCACCACCGCTACCGGCACCACCTCCACAACAGAAGGATCCAAAACGGGCGCTTCGTCCAGCACAGGTACTACGACGACCACCACCACTACCGACCCCAACCTGAAAAATATCGAAGGGGCCGACTCCTACAGCGATGAGGATTTGCTGAAAGCCGTACAGAGCGTTAAAGAAGGCGAAGCCAAAATCGTGGAGTACAAAAAAGAAGGCAAAACCAAAACCATGGCTTTGATCCTGCGGCTGGACCCGGAAAAGGCCAACGGTAAGGACTATTACAAAAACAGTCATGAGGGGATTATTTACAACGCCAAATACAAAACCTTCAATGACATGGTGAAAAAAACCGTTGACGGCCTGAAGGTGGATGTCAGCGACCGTGCGGTAAAGATGTGTGATCCTAAGGAAATGCTTGCCTCCGCACAATAATATCAGACGAAATGTAAAGCGGCGACGGAACTTCCGTCGCCGCTTGTCTTTCACCAGGCCGGCCTGTGCTGCGGCTTTGAAATGCCTCTTCCTTTTTTCGTGGATTTGTGCTATACTGCTGACAATTCTTCTGATTCTGTTACCAATGGAGGTTTATCCATGAAACGATACGTTCGTATAGTCGGGATAGGCAGTTCTCTGCTCATTTTAGCCGCCCTTTCGGCCTGCTCTTCCCCCTCTACGCCGAAAACCGAGCCGACGGCGACCACCACCACGACAGTATCCACCCGCTCCACCACGGCGCTGCCTTCGGTGGGCTATATCCACAACCATGCCGCCAGTGTCCGCAGCGGGGCCGGGCTGGCTTATAAGGCTATCGGAGGCGTCGCCCTGGGGGAACAGATCGCTATTGTCGGAAAAACCGGGGACTGGTACAAAATACGGTTTGGGGAAAACGAAACGGGATTTGTCAGCGGCCAGTTTGTACGGTTTACGCCCTGGGTTCCCACAACCACCACCCGTGCCACGAAAAGCACGGCCTCCCGGGCGTCCACGGGAGCGTCAGTGACGAAATCCACGACACCCTCCGGCTCGCGGACAATGACCCGCGCGGCGGCGGTCACCACGCGTTGAATCGCATTAGAAGGAAGATAAAAGCCCCCGTTCCTGTCGTGACAGGAACGGGGGCTTTTTACACGTGGTCATCGTTTCGTTCAGGAGTTTTCTTCCTCGCCGTCATCGGCGACTGCTTCCGGCTCGTCATCATCTTGCGCGGCGGAGCAGGAACACTCGTCGTCTTCACCGCAGCCACAGCAGCAATCGTCATAATCGTCCATCATATAATCGACGGCTTCCCCTTCAGCGTACAACCGTCTTTTCTTCATTTTCATGCGGACCAGCAGAACAGCCACCGTTGTCAATGCGGCGATTACCGCTGCCAGAATCACCACAAACGTAATTTTATCGCTTTTGCTTTTCATTGCGGATGCCTCCTATATTTCCATAATGGATATAGTTACTGGCTATTATTATACCCGTTTTTCCCGGTTAAGTCAATAGATGGCCGCAGTTGCAATTTTTGACAGGTATGGTAAAATAGCTGGGTAACCTGTCCGCCCGGCGCTTTTAAACGGCGGTCTGCGCGATGCGGTTTCTGCGTGTCATTCTTTAACGGAGCCCGCGCATATTCCTCGCGGACATTTTTATCCAAATTATATTATTTGCGATAAAAATACAGCCGGTACTGATATTTTAGAGATTGTCCGCATAGCTATAAACCATACGGAAAGGGAGGGGACGCGATGTCCTCCATATCAGACGCCAAACGGGTTGTCGTCAAAGTTGGCACATCCACACTCACTTATGAAAACGGCCGCCTGAATCTGCGTGCCGTGGAATCGCTCTGCAAGGTGCTGACCGATCTGCAGAATTCCGGCAAGCAGATCCTTCTGGTCAGCTCCGGGGCCATTGGGGTGGGCACCGGTAAGCTGGGATTGTCCGCCCGCCCGTCGGAAACCTCACAGAAACAGGCGGTGGCCGCCGTCGGCCAGTGTGAACTCATGTTTATTTACGATAAACTGTTCGGGGAATACAACCGCTCGGTTGCCCAGGTGCTGCTCACGCGGGATATTATGGACAATGAACGCACCAAGCAGAATGTTATCAATACGCTGAAAACGCTGATGGAAATGGATATTATCCCGGTGGTCAACGAAAACGACACGGTGGCCATCGACGAGCTGGTGGGGGCCAATTTTGGCGACAACGACACCCTGTCCGCCATTGTGGCCCGGGTGGCGGACGCCGATCTTCTCATACTGCTGACAGACATTGATGGTCTGTACGACGCTGACCCGCGGCTCCATCCCAACGCACGGCCTATTCCCCTGGTAACCGCTATCGATGACCAGCTTCTGGCCTTGGCCGGCGGCGCTGGTTCCAAACGCGGCACCGGTGGGATGCGTACCAAACTGCACGCCATGCAGATGACGATGGAGTCCGGCATTCCGGCGGTCATCATGGAAGGTTCCCACCCCGAACGGCTGTACGATTTGTTTGACGGCCGGCCGGTCGGCACTCTGTTTGATCCCTCCGGCGCGGCGGCCGGCACAGTGTAATAAAATTAAGGAATGGCAGGTGTACTTTATGCTGAACGAAATGGGAAAAGCGGCGCGTGATGCCGCCCGCTTTTTAAACGGTGCGACTACGCAGCAGAAAAACGAGGCGTTGCGGTCCATGGCGCAAGAATTGGAAAACCAGTCCGGCGCCATCCTAGCCGCCAACCGGCAGGATACGGATAGGGCCCGGCAAAACGGTATGACCCCGTCGCTGCTTGACCGCCTGACCTTATCCGCCGACCGCATTGCAGCGATGGCGGACGGAATACGGCAGGTGGCTTCCCTGCCCGACCCCATCGGCGAGGTTATGGACGGATTTCGCCGTCCCAACGGCCTGCGCATTGAGAAGGTACGGGTGCCGCTGGGCGTAATCGGTATCATTTATGAGGCGCGGCCCAACGTGACCTCTGACGCTGCCGCCCTCTGTCTGAAGGCCGGCAACGCGGTCATCCTGCGGGGCGGCAAGGAGGCAATTGCCTCCAACACAGCAATTGCCGGCGCGCTGAGGGACGGCCTGAAAAAAGCCGGACTGCCCGCCGACGCAATAGGCCTGATACCGGACACCTCCCGCGAAACAGCCTCCGCGCTGATGCGCCTGAATGCCTATCTCGACGTGCTGATACCCCGAGGCGGAGCGGGCCTGATCCGGTCAGTGGTGGAAAACGCCACGGTGCCGGTGCTGGAAACCGGAACCGGCAACTGCCACGTTTATGTCGACGCGGCGGCGGATATCGCCATGGCCTGCGCCATTGCCGTCAACGCCAAAGCCTCCCGTCCTTCGGTCTGCAACGCGGCGGAAACGTTGCTGGTTCATCAGGCGATCGCGCCGCAGGCCCTGCCGGTGCTGGCGGACGGCCTGGCAAAAGCCGGGGTTCGGCTGCACGGATGCGACCGGACCCGCGCATTGCTGCCCGGCGCGGCCCTTCTTCCCGCTTCGGAGGAGGACTGGGCCACCGAATATCTCGATTATGACATGGCGGTTAAGATCGTCGATTCCCTGGACGAAGCGATCGATCACATCGCGCGCTACGGGACGGGGCACAGCGAATGCATTGTCACCGACAGCCAAACGGCAGCGCAGACCTTTATGGACCGCGTCGACGCGGCGGCGGTGTATGTCAATGCCTCCACCCGTTTTACCGACGGCAGCGAATTCGGCCTGGGCGCCGAAATCGGAATATCCACACAGAAGCTGCACGCACGCGGCCCTATGGGGCTGCGGGAATTAACCACAGCGAAATACATCATAACCGGCAACGGCCAAATTCGATAACAGGAGGCGCATTCGGATGAGCGAATGGAAAAAGGTGGAACAGCCCCTGGCCCCCCTGACACCGGAAGAAGCCGCTCTCTCCACCATAGCGGAGCCGCCGGTTCCGCTGTCCGGTTCATCCGGGGAACAGACCGGGGTATTGCCGGCAGGCGTGGAGATGCCGCCCCCGCCGGCCACTCTCGAACCGCCAGACGAGCCATCCCTCCTTGAAACAGACACCGCCATGCTCCAGCCAGAACCGCCTGTGTCTGCCGGTATGACCGATCCCGCTTTGCCGGAGCCGGAACGGATAGAAACGCCTGTCGCCGTTCCCGTGCGTTCCCGTCGCTACATGCCCGACCGGCGGCCGGGACGTCATCGTCTGGCCGCTCCCCTGGGATTTATGGTGATCATCCTGGCACTGGTCGGCGTCGTATCCCTTGTGGTAAGCGGATGGGGCATGGTTAAAAAAGCCCCCGACCCCTCCCCTTTAAAGGAGGAGATGGCCACTTTTTTGGAGCCGATCATGCTTCAGAATCCCGCCGCTTTTTCATCAGCTAAGCAGGCGGCCTCCAGCCCCGCCTGTATTAAGGCGGCCCTGTGGAAGGTCACCGAAGCGGAACGCATCCGCATGCGGCAGAAAAAAGAGGATTCCCGGTTTGAAACCGACGACAGCGGCCGGGTCCTGTTGCCGGAAAAGGACGTCACCAACGCCTTTCATGGCCTGTTCGGTGACGATATCTCGCCGGATACGGCGGTGTTTTCACAAAAAGGCGATGCGTTTTCCATCTGGTATGAAAAAGATAAAAAGCAATATCACGTACCGGCGTTTACCGCCTCCCTCTACCAACCCCTCATAGCTTCCGTAAATAAAAAGGACGACGCGTTCCTGGTAAAGGTCGGCTATGTAGCCGCCGCGGATATCGCTGTAGACGATCAGGGAAATGATATTCCGCCCGCGGAGGAGGACGCCTCCCTGTTTCAGCAGTATACGGTGCAGAAGGCCGGCGGCGGATACCGGCTGACAGCCATAGACGATATAAAAAATTAAACATCCCGCGCCGGGTGGAACCCGGTGCGGGATGTTTTGTCGGCGTTTTCCGGGTCTCCCGGATCAGCTGGTATAATCCTCCAGCAGCTTACTCAGCTCGGCGCGGGATTTGATTTCGATTCCCCGACTCAGTTTTTCCTGTTCTTCCGGCGGCAGAGACGCCACCGCCACATCTTCATAAATGGTGTCGGGATTGGACATTCCCGTCCGGAACACGGCCAGCCGGCCATTCCATGCGCGCACGGTAAATGTCTGCGCAGCCGTTACCGCATCCCCCGCTGGCGTCGTCCGGTCCTGAACCGGCAGCGGGGCCGTGGTAAAACCGACGGCAAGCAGGGCCGCTCCCGCCAAAGCCGTCACGCCGGCGGCTATCGATTTTCCTGCTTTCATCAACCATCGCCTCTTTCCCAAACCTTTATCCAACGATTCTGTCAATATTCTGCCCCTATTCGGGGCAAAATATCCCTGCCACGCGTATTTCCTTCCAGGGGTTACAAAAATGACAGCCTTCCTTACAGTTTTGATATTTGACTTTTCCTTCCAATTGCTATAAGATAAATGTGTTTATTCTACCGCAATCCAACCGGTTATACGGGTTGTCGATACACTCCCACCTGAAGGAGGACGTCTCATGACGAAAAAAATGCACAAGGCGCGGGCCATCATGCAGAAGCCGGCTGTCCGCCGGACCAAAAAAGTCCTTGGCACCATTTTCAAGTGCCTGATGACCATCGTGCTGATCGGCATTATTACAGGCAGCTTGGTTACCTGTATTATGGTGGCCTTTGTCCTGACGAAATTTGACAGTGACAACGGCATTCCCGACCTCGACAACATTAACAATGAAACCAGTATTATTTACGTGCAGAACAGTTCGGGTGACTTTGAAGAAAAGCAATGGCTGGACGGTTCCAACAGCATTTGGACCGATCTCAACGAAATACCCGCCTATATGCAGAATGCGGTCATCGCCATTGAGGACGAGCGGTTCCGCACTCACGCCGGTGTGGACTGGAAACGGACGGTTTCGGCCTTTGCCAACCTGATTTTCCATTTCTCTTCCTCGGAATACGGCGGCTCCACCATCACGCAGCAATTGATTAAGCTTGTGACGCAGGACGACGAACACAGCATTGAACGTAAAATAACGGAGATCCTGCGCGCTATTGAAATGGAACGCAACGTCGCTTCCAAGGATGAAATTCTGGAAGCGTACCTGAACGTCATGCCTCTGACCGGCAACCTGACCGGCGTAGGCGCGGGCGCCAACTACTACTTCGGCAAGGAACTGAAGGATTGTACGCTGGCTGAATGCGCTGTTTTGGCCAGTATTACCAACAATCCTTCCTATTATAACCCGTTTACCCATCCCGACCATGTACGCCAACGCCAGCAGCTGGTGCTGTACAAGATGCATGAGCTCGGCTTTATCAATGATGAAGAGTACGTTCAGGCGCTTGGTGAAGAAATTCGCTATGACGAGGGCAAAAACGACAAGCATATCGAGGTTCAGGATTATTATACCGACCTGCTGATCGAAGACGTCATAGATGGCCTGATGGAAAAATACGGCTACACCTACCGTTACGCGGAAAACATCGTTTTCCACGGCGGGCTGCGGATTTACTCGGCCGAGGATATCTCCAAGCAAAAGAAAATTGAAGAGATTTATGCCAACGACAACAACTTCCCCTCGAATATTGCGGGGTATCCGGACGACCCCCAGGCGGCCATTTTCATTATGGACTATAAGGGCCGTGTTGTCGCCACGGTGGGGGGACGCGGAGAAAAAACCGGCAACCGGCTGTTGCTGCGGGATACGCAGTCCACGCGGTCGCCCGGCTCCTCGATGAAGCCGGTGGGCGTCTACGCCCCGGCCATCGCCCTGAACACCATTCACTATTCCTCTATGGAGCGCGACTGCTACATTGTCCTGCCTGATGGAAGCCAGTGGCCGGTCAACTATGAAAGTTACCCGCATGACGGCGGCAATGTGCTGGTACCCTATGCACTGGAACGTTCCCTCAACACCGTACCGGTGCGGATCCTGCAAAAGATGGGCGTGGAAACCAGTTACGATTTCCTGGTAAACAAGTTCCATATGACTACCCTGCTCGACTCGGATAAAGCCTACGCGCCCCTGGCGCTGGGCGCGTTGGGTCACGGCGTTACCTGCCGTGAAATGGCGGCGGCGTTCCAGACTTTTGGCAACGGCGGCATCTATCATAAGCCTTATACCTACTTTAAGGTGGAACGGGACGACGACGTAATTTTGGAGGCGGATATTAACGGTTCCGAATCCCTCGACACTGACAGCGCCTATGTGATGAATCGTCTGCTGCAAAATGTTATCGGCCCCAATGGTACCGCGGTTTCCTTGATGGGTGACTGGAGCGGCTGGGAGGTCTTTGCCAAGACTGGTACCGCTGAAAACAATAACGACGTCTATTTCGCCGGCGGAACCGGGTATTATGTCGCGGCTTCCTGGTTTGGTTACGATAAAAACTATGAGCTGGTAGGCGATCAGGTCAGCTATGCGCGTATCCTTTGGAACAAGAGCATGAAAGCCCTGCACGCGGGCCTGTCCCCCAAAACCTTTGATGAGTTTAAAGGCAACACAGTGGAACGGTACTATTGCAGCTCTACCGGACAATTGGCCGGCTCCAACTGCCCCTATAAAAAACTGGGCGTCTATAAGCCGAACAACATTCCCGGCCTGTGCTACCATGGCGGCAGCTATGTCGATGGCAGCGGCGGCGGGGATGACCCGGGCGATGATGACGACGATGATACCACAACGACCACCACGACGACAACAGGCGGCAATACGCCGGACACCACCACGACCACTACGACGACAACAGCAACCACCACGACCACCACAACCACGACGGCCTCAACGCCCGATACGACCATACCGGATACGCCGGCCGCGTAACCCACATGTGCGATAAACCAGCCCCTACATTTTAAACAAAATGTAGGGGCTGGCTCTATTTGCGCGTTTTAGCGGAACGACTGACCGCATTATCCCAGATATGGGTCGTTCTATAAAAATGCCACCAGCCAGATTGTAAAAACAACCTGGCTGGTGGTTTACACTTTTGTTTTTTAAATTTTTATGGGGTCTACTCTGTGTCCATCATTAAAACTCTATGGAAGGTCTAACCGGCAGCTGGAAGAAATCGTCGGTTAATTTGAAATAGCGATGGATAAATTAGTGCTGCATCATTTAAAACGATCAAGTATACTCTTTTACTCCGCCTGGTACCCCAAGTCCCGAATGGCTTCTTTCAAAGTTTCCGGCTTTGTCCGGGCCGGAATATAGGTTATTTCGGCCTGTTTTTTGTCCAGGCTGACGCGCACGGTTTTGACGCCATCCAACGCTTTGAGGCCGTTTTCCACCCTCTGGCGGCAATGATCGCAGCTCATACCTTCCACCGTCAGCGTTACAGTTTCTTTTTTATCAAACATTCACTTTCTCCCCTTCCTTCATTTGTGAAACGATCGGACGTCCACCCTGTCGGGTGTCATCCTGTGCCGCGCTCGCCTCGTCATAATACATCATCCGCATCATGCCGCCCGCGGCCACCAGCACCACCAACAGCACCGCCACGGCCAGAGAAGCCAGCTTGGCGGCCCACCGTTTCCCCTTGCTTTCCTCATGCGTGGTACAGGCCAGCACCATCCCCCGGATCCAAAAAGGAACCGGCAGCACCGTCAGCACCGCAATCTGGATGTTTACCGCCATATAGCCGGTCGCGTCGAACGGCTCCTGAACGCCGCCAAAGCCAATCCACAGCGCAATGGTCACCACCATGAGCAGCACGCCGCTGATGAGCAGCATCAGCGAATCCGCCCGATGGCGCTTCTGCTTACGGGTGTAGGATAAAAAGGAATAGACCGCCACCCCCATCAGGGCGACCGCTACGAAAAACAGTACCCGGTGGATAGCGAAATAACCGGCCGCCGGCCCGCTCTCCTGGTGCAGCATCTGTTGGTAATAAACCGACAACGCCGTTAAAACGGCGGCCAGTCCCGTATACAATAGGGACTTGGCAAAACGCGATAAAGTCATATCCGATCCTTTCCACCGCCTATTGATGTGGGCGGCTTTCCTATGAGCGTCAGCTCTTTTTTACAGCCTTATGTGCGGCCATCGACCGTTATGCCTGTCAGGCCTTGTGCCATTTAACGCCCTGCGGCGTATCCTCCAGAACAATGCCGCGGTTTTTAATTTCATCCCGTATGCGGTCGGCCTCAGCCCAGTTCTTTTCTGCCCGCGCCTTGGCGCGCGCTTCGATCAACGCCTCAATCTCCCCGGCATCCTCCTGATCGCCGTTGTCATAGACCAGTCCCAGCACGCCTGTCAGCTCCTCGAACAGCGCCATAGCCTGCCGGCAGGTCCCTTTCGACGGCGCCGCTGCCGCTGCCGTATGCACATTGATGTCCTTAACCAGGTCAAATACCGCCGCTATAGCATCTGCTGTGTTTAGATCGTCCTCCATGGCCTCCACAAATTGCTGACGGCGATTCTCAAGCAGCACGGCAAACTCCGGATCCGTCTCTCCATCCGGAGCCTTTTCCAGCGCAAAAGCCAGACTGCTGCGGCAGTTGTAGAGCCGTTCCAATGCGGCCTTGGCCTGTTCTATAATGTCGGTGTTGTAATTGATCGGGCTGCGGTAAGAGGACGAAATCAGGAAAAAACGGATCGGCTCGTAGCCATATTTTTCCGCCACATCCCGCACGGTAAAAAAGTTGTTCAGGCTTTTGGACATTTTCTTATTGTCCACATTGATATACCCGTTATGCATCCAATAATGGGCAAAGGGCACGCCGTTGCAGCACTCGCTTTGCGCTATCTCATTTTCATGATGGGGAAAAATCAGATCCTGTCCGCCGCAATGGATATCAATGGTCTCGCCCAGGTAGCGGCGGGCCATAGCCGAGCATTCAATGTGCCAGCCGGGACGCCCCTTGCTCCAGGGCGAATCCCAGGAGGGCTCGCCGGGTTTGGCCGCTTTCCACAGGGCAAAATCCAGCGCGTCTTCCTTGGTTTCCTCAACGGCGATACGGGCGCCGGATTCCAAATCGTCCACTGCCTGATGGGACAACTTGCCGTATTCTCCAAAACGGCGGGGGCGAAAATAGACGTCGCCGTTTGCCGCCGGATAGGCGTATCCCTTTTCCACCAGGGACGCGATAATGGCAATGATTTCATCCATGTTTTCCGTGGCCTTGGGATGCACTGTCGCCTCGCGGATATTCAGCCCTTTGGCGTCGGTCCAGAATTCCGCGATATACCGTTCGGAGATGGTGTGGTAGTCGGTTCCTTCCTCACCCGCGCGGCGGATGATCTTGTCGTCGATATCGGTAAAATTCTGGACAAACCGCACGTCGTAGCCCCGCCATTCCAAATACCGGCGCAGCACATCGAATACGCACAAAGGCCGCGCATTGCCGATATGGATATAATTATACACCGTCGGGCCGCAGGCGTAAATTTTCACCGTCTGCGGCTCAATGGTCTGCAATTCTTCCTTTTGACGGGTCAGAGTGTTGTAAATCCTCATGATGGTCCATCCTTTCTCTCCTGTTCCTTGAGCTGTGCCTCTAAATGGTCGATGCGCTGTTCCAGCCGGCAAATTTCCTGCGCGACGGGATCGGGAATATGCACCTGGTCCAGTTCCGGCGGCCTCTGACCATTCAGCCGAACGACACGGGCAGGCACGCCCACCGCCGTACTGTTGTCGGGCAGGCTGTCCAGCACCACGGCACCCGCGGCTATGCGGACATGGCTGCCGATGGTAATTGGCCCCAGCACTTTGGCTCCGCAGCCCACCATCACATGATCGCCCAGTGTGGGGTGCCGTTTGCCTTTATCTTTTCCAGTTCCCCCCAATGTTACTCCCTGATAAATGGTGCAGTCGTCTCCAATTTCCGCGGTTTCACCGATGACCACCCCGGTGCCGTGGTCAATAAACAGGCGCCGTCCGATAGTGGCCCCGGGATGAATTTCAATATTGGTCCGGCGCACGCAGCGCTGTGAAATCCAGCGGGCGATATAGAACATGCGCCGTTCAAAAAACCAGTGGGCCCGGCGATAGGCGCGCACCGCCTTAAACCCGTTATAGAGCCGGATGATTTCCCAAGACGACCGAGCGGCCGGATCCCGCTCCCGGATAACGGCAATATCCTCTTTCATACGATCAAACATAGGCATTCTCCCTTACAGCCGGGCGGAGCCATAAAAAAACGCCCGCGTTGTACCAAGGCACAACGGAGGCGATATTTCGCGGTTCCACTCCGGTTTATCACTCACGGGCCCGCCCGCAGGCTACCCGCCGACCCGATAACGGCGGG
>URYP01000008.1 GCA_900552115.1 uncultured Oscillospiraceae bacterium
GGCTCCCCACCAGCACAGCCTATCCAGCTCGAGCTCGCTGTCTAAAAAGCGCCGGCGGAATTTCCCGCTGATAAGGGGAGGGATCACCGCCAGCAGGCCGACGATCAGGCACATGGGCAGATCAAGGAACGCGGTCTGGGGCCGGACGGGAAGCGCTCCCCCTGAAACCAGCGCACTGGCTGGCAGGATCAGCGTCAGGTCGATGATGTTCGCCCCCAGAATATTGCCGATGGACAGCGAGGACTGCTTTTTGACAATAGCGGTAATGGTGGTCGTCAGCTCCGGCAGGGAGGTGCCGACGGCGATAATGGTGACGGAAATGATCCCTTCCGATACGCCGGCCAGCGCGGCCAGTGCGCTGCCGTTATCCACCAGCAGCCGGGCGCCGAGAACGATACCGCCGGCGCCCAATAGGAACTTGACGGCATTGATCAAAACGATACGCCGTGCCGGCCGGTCCAGCGTGCCGGTTGCGGCGGCCGCCTCCATCGAGATTTTCGCTTCGCGGATATTGTCCCACACAAAAAAAGCGAGAATGAGTATCAGCACAAGGCTGACGGGAAGCGCTATCTCATGAAACAGCAGGGACACCGCTGCCAGAATAGCTGCGGAGAGCAGCATCAGGGCGGCTTTCAGTCCAAATTGCCGCCGCCTGATGACCGCGGGCAAACAAATCACAGACACCCCCATAATCAGCGCTATATTGGCCGTTACGGAGCCGATAGCATTGCCGGCGGCCATTTCCACTTTTCCTTCCGCCGCCGCAAATACGGACACCAGAAGCTCTGGAAGGGTGGTGGCCAAGCTGACCACAGTCGCGCCGATGATAAACTTTGGGATGCCGGATACTTCCGCCATCCACGCGGCGGCGTCGACAAACAAATCGCCGCCTTTGACAATAAGGATCAATCCTACAATAAGAAGCGCTATGGCCCAGAACACGTCCATTTTTGAACCCTCTCACTTTGATAATCCGCCGCCGGCCGGGCGTAAAAAAGACTTTTGGCACTGTCGGGAGTGCCAAAAGTCTCATTTTTCACATAACGCTCCGCCGTCGCGCTGAAATACTACTTCCTTTGAGCGTTGTTAGTATACCCCGATCGTACGCAGAAGTCAAGAAGATTCTGCGCGGGCAGGCAGGAGGTTACGCGGGGATCTTCGCCGTGTGTTTTTGCCGAACGCTCCATCCGGAACTGTGTGCCGTGAATCGTCTGCGTGGTCTGGAATCCGAAGCGATTATACAGCGCGATGGCGCGGGTATTGCGGCGGAACACATGAAGGAACACAGGGTCCTCCAGTCCGCCGAGCTGGTCCTTCAGCACACGGGTGCCAATTCCCTGCCCCCGGTGTTCGGGAAACAGGTAAAAGTCCTCCCATTCCCACTTTTTTTCCCTTGGATGAACCAGGAAATAGCCCACTTTGTCCGTGCCGTTCCATATGGCGGTATAGTCCTCGATATGCTGCTCGATCTTGTCCCGGACCCACATCAGGGCATGCGCATAACGGATGGCGTGGAGATCCTCATAGGAGTCGATGTTTTCTTTGCACAGGAAAAACAGCCGGGATTTATCGGTGTTGTCAGCCGGTTCGTAACGAAGCATAGCGCGTTCTCCTTTCCCATAATCAGGCGGAATGGACGGTCGGCGTTAAAAGGGTAGAAAAGCCGGGTGCGGAATCATCCGCACCCGGCTATAGTGTTACAAGGCTTTCATGGATTTAAAATCCTCTTTTAAAGACGTATACAGCTTCTGATAGAGGACATAGACTTTTTCCATCTGCGCGGCGTCCGCCTCGTTCGGCGACACCGTTGTCTTGGTTTCGATCATCTGCGCGCAGGCCTCTTCCACAGACGGGTACAGCCCTACGCCGACGCCGGCCAAAATGGCCACGCCCAGTGCCGGCCCCTCGGAGGAACGCAGCGTTTTGACGTCCCGATGGTAGACATCGGCCAGCATCTGCCGCCACAGCTTGCTTTTGCCGCCGCCGCCGCAGGCCAGCATATCGTCAAACGTCACGCCCATTTCGCCCAGAACGGTCGCGCAGTCTTTGAGAGACAGCGCGACGCCTTCCATGACGGCGCGGATCATATGCGCGCGGGTATGCATGGCCGACAGGCCGAAAAATACGCCGCGGCAGTCCGGATCCAGATGAGGTGTGCGTTCACCCATCAGGTAAGGCAGATAGATCAGCCGGTCGCTGCCGGCGGGAATCGCTTCCGCCTCTTTATCCATCAGGATATAGGGGTCGATGCCCTGCGCGTCCGCGTCCTGCATTTCCTGTGTGCAGAAATTATCCCGGAACCATTTAAGGGACAGACCAGCCCCCTGGGTAACACCCATCACGTGCCAAGCGCCGGGAACGGCGCAGCAGAAGGTGTGGACACGGCCCTTAGGATCGATCGCCAGTTTGCTGGTGTGGGCAAACACCACGCCGGAAGTGCCGATGGTGGTGAACGCCTTGCCGTCCTCCACCACGCCGGTGCCGACGGCCGCCGCCGCATTGTCCCCGGCGCCGCCCACCACGGGCGTACCGACAGCCAGACCGGTGGCCTGCTGCGCGGCGGCGTGTACCCGGCCGGTGATCTCCGGCGACTCATACACCTTGCCCAGCAGGGATTCATCAATTTCCAGCGCAGCCAGCACCTCTTTTGACCAGCAGCGGTGCGGGATGTCCAGCAGCTGCATGCCGGAAGCGTCCGATACCTCGGTGGCGTATTCGCCGGTCAGCATAAAACGCACATAATCTTTGGGCAGCAGAATATGCCGGCAGCGGGCATAGATCTCGGGCTCATTGTTGCGCACCCACAGGATTTTGGAAGCGGTAAACCCGGTCAGGGCGGGATTGGCGGTAATCTCGATCAGCCGCTCGGCGCCGACTTTCTCGGTGATCTCGTCGCATTCTTTCTGGGTGCGCTGGTCACACCAGATGATGGAGGGCCGCAGTACCTCGTTGTTTTCGTCCAACATTACGAGGCCGTGCATCTGGCCGGAGAGGCCTACGCCCTTGACGTCCGCCGGCGCGACGCCGCTGTCTTTCAGCACGGCCTGACAGGTCGCGCAGACCGCGCGCCACCAGTCCTGCGGATCCTGCTCTGCCCAGCCGTTTTGCGGCTGGGAGAGCGGATATTCTTCGGTTGAGGAGGCGATGACCGTACCTGCTTTATCAAACAGGACGGTTTTGGTACCGGAGGTACCGATATCGACACCCAGAACGTATTCCATATTGGTCACCGCCTAATTAGTTGTTGAAAAGCACGTTGTTGACAACGGCTTCCAGGTACTCCTGGCGGCCGCTCTGGTTGGTCGTGACTTCACCTTTTTCCAAGGCGTACTCGGCCAGGCTCTTCAGGTCCATCTTGCCCGCGATGATATCCGCGCCGATGCCGGTTTTCCAGCTGGCGTAGCGGTCCTCGACGAATTTGTCCAGACGGCCGTCCTCGATCAGGGCGACCGCTTTGCGCAGACCCAGGGCAAAGCCGTCCATACCGGCGATATACGCGTGGAAGATATCCTCCATCTCATAGGAACCGCGGCGGGTTTTGGCGTCGAAGTTCAGGCCGCCGTTGGTAAATCCGCCGGCCTTCAGCACCTCGAGCATGCAGTAGGTGGCGTTGTAAATGTCGGTGGGGAATTGGTCGGTATCCCAGCCCAGCAGCATGTCGCCCTGGTTGGCGTCGATGGAACCAAACATGCCGTTGACGGCCGATACCCGCAGCTCATGCTGGAAGGTGTGACCGGCCAGAGTGGCGTGGTTGGCTTCGATATTCATCTTGAAATCTTTGTCCAGGCCATATTTGCGCAGGAAACCGATCGCGGTCGCCGCGTCGAAATCGTACTGGTGCTTGGTGGGCTCTTTCGGCTTGGGCTCAATGTAGAAATCACCCTTGAAGCCGATGCTGCGGGCATAGTCGACCGCCATGTGCATCAAGCGGGCCATATTGTCCAGCTCCAGCCCCATGTCGGTGTTCAGCAGGGTTTCATAGCCTTCGCGGCCGCCCCAGAACACGATGCCCTGGCCGCCCAGTTTCACGACGATCTCGATATTCTTCTTGAGCTGAGCCGCCGCATAGGCGAACACGTCCGCATTGGGAGCGGTGCCGGCGCCGTGCATGTAGCGTTTGTTACCGAACAGCTTCGCGGTGCCCCACAGCAGCTTTTTGCCGGTGGCCTGCATTTTTTCCAGTATGTAATCGGAAACCTCGTCCAGCAGTTTGTTGGTCTCCTCCAGCGTGTCGCACTCGTCCACCAGGTCATAGTCGTGGAAGCAGAAGAACTCGATGTTCAGTTTTTCCATAACTTCAAAACCGGCATCCACTTTGGCAAAGGCGCGGTCGCGGGCATTATCCGCACCAAAGCTTTTGTCGGTGGAGCCGACGCCGAACATGTCGGTGCCGTCGCCGCACAGGGTATGCCACCAGGACATGGCGAAGCGCAGGTGCTCCTTCATGGTTTTACCGGCGATCACCTCGTCGGGATTGTAATACTTGAAAGCAAAGGGATTGGTGCTTTTGGGGCCCTCGTACTGAATTTGGGGAATATTCGGGAATTTGTCGCTCATATTTATCTGCTCCTTTCAGGCTTATAAGGAAAGCCAAATGTACATCCTCACTTTATCATAACGCACGGGCAAAATCAAGGGATATTACGCAAAAACTGGAAAAGCGGAAAGGGATTTTCGTGAATTTGACCGGATGTGGGGCGGTTTATGAAAAGGAGCCGTACAGGCTACACCTGTACGGCTCCGGATAGACGGCTGGTCTAGTTTTCCAGCATCGTTTTCTCACCGGTCAGCGTCACCGTGACGGCAGCGACATCCAGTCCGGT
The DNA here is from genome assembly GCA_900552115.1 of uncultured Oscillospiraceae bacterium. Lineage (GTDB taxonomy): Bacteria > Bacillota > Clostridia > Oscillospirales > Acutalibacteraceae > UMGS1474. The sequence continues at coordinate 4,824 of URYP01000008.1, forward strand.
CAGTTCCCGGCTGCGGGCGTCCGGCTGCTGGCCGCCGATATACAACGTGTAGGTGCCCGGCTCGATAAACCGGCAGCCGTTCTCATCGATCAGGGAAAACGCCTTGGCGGGGAAGGAGAGGAGGATGTCTCGGCTTTCTTCCGCCGGGATCAGGACGGTTTCCAGGGCTTTCAGCGCGTACCGCGGCGCTCTCACCGACGGATCGTTGGCTTTTACATAGCCTTGTATATGCTCCAGGGACGTCATGCGGCCGGTGTTGGAAACGGTTACCGGAATTTGTACCGTGTCACCGACGGCGGCCTCTAGGGAGCTCGTATCGACCGTGTAGGCGAACGAGGTATAGGACAGGCCATAGCCGAACGGGTAAAGCGCTTCCTGATTCATGTACCGATAGGTGCGACCCTCCATGGCGTAATTGCTGAAGTCCGGCAGTTCCTCTGTGGTCTGATAGAAGGTGACTGGCAGGCGGCCGCTGGGCGAATACTCACCGTACAGCAGCTCGGCGATGGCCATGCCGCCCTGCTCGCCGGGATAGAAGCAATCCACCACGGCAGCCGCCTGGTCGGCAGCGGTGCGGATAGCGAGCGCGCTGCCGCAGAGCAGCAGCACGACCACCGGCTTGCCGGTGGCAATCATCTTTTCAAGCAGTAGCTGCTGCGGCGCGGGCAGTTCGATATCCGGCTTGTCGCCGCTGCCGTATTTGTTGTTGGCGTCCCCGGCCTCGCCTTCCCATTTGCTGTCGAGACCCAGGCAGCAGAGAACTACGTCGCTGTTTTCGGCGGCGGAAACGGCTTCAGCGTACCGCTCGTCGTTGTCGTCCACGATATGACAGCCCTCGGCATAGAGGATGGGCGCATCTTCACCGAGATACTTCCGCAGGCCCTCCAGCACCGTATAGCTCTCACTGGGCGTACCGTTATAGTTGCCGAGCAGGGCCAGCTTGCTGTCGGCATTGGGGCCAACCACGGCCAGGCGGGTCGATTTGCTGCGCAGCGGCAGCACGCCGTCGTTTTTCAGCAGCACCATCGACTGGCGGGCCGCCTCACGGGCGAGCTGCTTGTGCGCGCGGCAGGCCAATACGCTGTAAGGGATATCCGAATAGACCACATGGGCCGGATCGTCGAACATGCCTAGCTTAAAGCGAGCTTTCAGCACCCGGCTCAGCGCGCGGTCGAGATCGGCCTCCTCGATCAATCCTTCTTTATAGGAGGTCAGCAAATGCTTGTAAACCCCGCCGCAATTGAGGTCGCAGCCCTTTTTAAGACCCAGCGCGGCGGATTCCGCCACCGTATTCGTCACATGGTAGTTGCTGTGCAGATCGTTGATGGCGCCGCAGTCGGACACCACATGGCCTTTAAAGCCCCAGCGGTTCCGCAGGATGTCGGTCAGCAGCACATCGCTGGCGTTGCTGGGCTCGCCGTTGACCGCGTTGTAGGCGCCCATTACCGATTCTACCTGCGCCTCCTTAACGCATTCCTCAAAAGCGGGCAGATACGTGTCGAACATATCCTGCTTGCCGACGACCGCGTTAAAATGATGGCGTTCCGCCTCCGGACCGCTGTGCACCGCAAAATGCTTGGCGCAGGCCGCGGATTTCATATGGTGCGGATCGTTTCCCTGCAGGCCCTTAATAAATGCCACGCCCATACGTCCGGTCAGGTAGGGATCCTCGCCATAGGTTTCGTGGCCGCGGCCCCAGCGGGGATCACGGAAAATATTGACGTTGGGGCTCCAGTAGGTCAGGCCCTTGTAAATGCCGCAGTCCCCCTGTCGCTGGAATTCATTGTACTTGGCGCGGCCTTCGGTGGATATGGTCGCGGCCACATCCCCGAGAAAATCAGGATGGAAGGTGGCCGCCAGGCCGATGGCCTGTGGAAATACGGTGGCAACGCCCGCGCGGGCAACGCCGTGCAGGGCTTCGTTCCAATAGCAGTAAGAACGGATGCCCAGCCGCGGAACGGAGGCTGCATCATGAGTGAGCTGGAACACCTTCTCCTCCACGGTGAGTTCTTGAATTAAGGCGTCCACCCGTTCTTCCAGCGGCAGGCTTTCATCTCGGAAAGCAAATTCAGACATGGGAAAATCCTCCTTTAACATTGATGAAAAGCAGGGGCAGGCACGTCGCCTGCCCCTGCTCCTAGATCATATCCCACAGGGATATAACGATTATTATGGGGGTTATCAGCTCAGCAGCGTCAGATCCGAGATGACCAGGGGCTTCAGAGCGTTGGTTTTCAGCGCGATCTTGAAGCAGCGGGCAGTCACACCTTCGCCCAGGTCGATAAAGACTTTGCCGCCGTTATAAGACATACGGTCTTCAAACATGGCGCCATACACCTTTTCGAGCGATTCCATCGAATCCCCGGCCAGCAGGTCAAAGCATTTCGGCGTATAACTCGCCCCCGCGATATCCGAAGTGACACAGGAGAAGTACAGGGCTTTGCAGGTGGAGGGCGTTTCAAGCTGGATATCGAAATCAATGCCTTCGCGCTGCTCGCCGTCACTGATCCAGAAATCTTCCTTGCCCGATATGGCTTTGCCGGTGTTGTTCGGCTGATTTTCGCTGTACAGGGTCGCGCCGGTCAGGCCGATGAGCTGTACGTCATGGCCATACAGGCTGAAACGCAGGTCCAGTTTGGACAGGTCATAGCGGGTGAATTTCAGATCCGGAATCGGGCCGCCGTCCCGGCAGACGAGCATCAGCGTATTCCAGCCCGACGTCAGCGTTATGCTGTTGATTTTGATATTCTCACCTTCGCCGATCGGCTCGCCGTTAAGGATCAGCTCGCAGTTTTTCTGTGCCGTTACCACCAATTCCACCGTGTCGGGGTTGAGCAGCAGGTCAGTACGGTCGGAGGGGGAGTAGACAAAGACGGTCAGCGCATATTTGCCGGGCAGGTTATCCTCGCGGGACACCGCTTTCCATGCCTCGCCGTTCTCCACACGGTTCAGGCCGGGATGAAGGGCCAGCACGTCCTCGTCGCCCTTAATGGATTTGCAGAGCGCCCGGTTCAGGGTCGCGCCGTAGATGCCGCTGGTGAGCAGTTCTTCCAGGGCGGCGTTTTTGGCAAACTCAATGCCCGTGTGCAGCGCCGAGAGGATGCGGACCAGCAGGTGTTTGATCTTCTTATTTTGGAGCTGCAGGGAGAGCTGGCAGAAATAGATGGCGCTGCCCGCGTAATTGTGGCGGGACAGGGCGCTGAAACGGCTGCGGTCTTCCAGCTCGCTCTTGTAAACCGACACGGTCTTTAAATACTCGGCATTCTGGTTCCACATCCGCCAGTCAACCTGGGGCAGGCCCAGCAGCGTGTTGTCGTTTTGATGCTTATACTCCAGCAGATTGACGCCGACCTGCGCCTGCTGGCCTTCGCCCAGGCCGTACAGGTTGTTCGAATACATGCCGGCAATCACCGGGTCGGTATTCACCGCTTTCAGATGGCAGGAGGTTTCTCTGGTGACTTCAAAGTCGTAGGAGAACAGCTCCGGCGTTTTATTAAGGTTCATCACCAGCACTTTAGCAAAATTGTTTTTGCTCACGCCCTTTAGCCAGCCAAGATCCGCGCTGCCGTCCACGATAAGCAATGAGTCCTGCTTTTCGGTAAGCAGTTTTTCCAGTTCCGCGCGATCCACCGTTTTATAAGAGCAGCGGATTTCGCTGAGCATGGCGGCTACGGCGCCGCTGTTGCTGCCGAAGAAATAGGCCTCCGTAGGCGCTTTGGGCGCGTGCGCGGTCAGATACTTGGCCATCTTTATCATCATCACCAGCGCCAGCGGCTCTTCCTCGGCATAGGCCGGCAAGTCAATGGAGCAGGCGATGCGGGGCTGGCCGGCAACGGTCAGATCCAATGCCAGCGGCATACCCACGCCGTTGAAATAAAGCGGCGAAGCGTTAAAGTTAAGATATTCCTCAAAATAGCGGGCATCGCGGGCCGCGTTGAACATCATATCCTTGCCGTCGAAACGCAGCTCGTCGGCCAGGCTGTCGGATGTAAAGATCGCCTGTACCGAACGGTGCCGGGTAAAGGTGCCGTAAGGAGAAGCCGCTCCCTGGCGGAAGTCAAGCGCCGCGGTGCTGTCGTCCGCGTCCTCTTCGCCGCGCAGGCAGGTCACTTTTACAGCCTCCCAAGCGGCGTTCAGCTTGGCCTGGTTGAAAATGTTCAGGTCAGCGGTATCGGTGTAATACTCCTGCGAGGCGTCGCCCAGGGTCACCGCCAGAATGGCGTTTTCATGATCCGCCACCTCCGGCATGGCCAGGGTGAGGGCGGTATCCTCATAGGTACAGGCCGCCATGTACATGTCTTTGGAAACTCTGGCGACTTCCTTGCCGTCCACCAGCAGTACGCCAGTCAGGGTCAGGTTCAGCGGGTCGCGGTTGTCGTTAAATACGCAGACCGGGAAAGTAACCTCTTTGCCGCCCCACACACTGGTAGGGGTCTTTTCCAGGAACGGACGTACAGGGGTGAAGGCACTCTGGGTATATTTCCATACCGGGTTGGGGATGAAAGCGGGCAGGTCCTCCTGTGCGCCGGCGTTGAGCGTGCGCAGATAAGGCGTGATGCGGGAGGGCTTAATGCCGGGGGTTTCGTAAGTATCGTAGGTCAGCAGCTGCTCCTCGAAAGGCAGCGGCTCCAGACCATACCAGATCAGGTTGAATACGCACACCTGGTCGGCCCATTTCCGCTGGCCGATGAGATTATGGTAGCACTCGGACGCTACCGCATTCAGGCGGCCGTTAAAGGAATGCAGGGTCTTTTCGCCGTCCAGCAGGCAAACATTGTCGGGGGTGGAGTAGTACATGCTGCCGTTTTCACCAATGGTGATGGGCTTTTCGCGATGGGTCGGGCAGTCGTAGCCCGGATAATGCAAGGAGTTGACATCCAACCGGCCGCCCAGGTCGTGGCTGCCGTCGCAGCTGTAGGGGCGGGAGGGATCGAGCTTCGGTATCTCCTGCGTCAGGTCGAACAGCTTTTCGGAGAGGTCCTCGATGTCCTTGATATACTTGGAACCACATACCTTGAAAGCCGGGATACATTCGTTTTCCGGACTCCACATCACGACGGACGGATGGTTGCGGTCGCGGACGATAAGGCGGCGCAGGTGCTTTTTGCTGTTCTCAAAGAAGGCCGGGTTATAGCTGAAGCAGCAATGGGACGCCCAAACCGCCGACTCGGAAATCATCAGCATACCCATTTCGTCGGCAATATCAAAGAAGAACGCCGGATAGGGCATGGCGTGAAGCCGGATGATGTTGACATTGGCCTCTTTAGCCATGCGGAAATAGCTGCGGGCATACTCTTCTGTCTGAATCGCATAGCCCATATAATGCCAGGAATCGTTTTTCAGCTTGATCGGCCGGCCGTTGAGCATAAATCCCTTATCTTTAATGTGGAACGTGCGAAAACCAATGCGGGTGACATGGGTATCCAGTACGGCATCCCCATCCAGAATTTCAGCCTTCAGGTCGTACAGGTTGGGGGATTCCGGCTCCCACAGAGCGATATCCCAGTCCTCGTAGTTCCAATCCACCGGCTGGTCGTCGCAGGAGGCGGTGAACATCTCTTTATAGTCGTCCGCTCCATGGCGCGACAGGGAGAACCGGATGGTTTTGCCCTGTGCGTCCACGGTTTTGTATTCGATATGCAGGTTGTTTTTATATACGTCGGCATATGTAAACACATCGTCCACATAGGACGCGGCCCGCTCGACCAGCCACGCGTCCTGCCAGATACCGCCGACATGGCCGCCCCAGAAGGACCCTTCCGGATAATCGGTGCGGTCGCGGTTGTTTTCGTCCTTGTATTTGGCGGAGCGGGCCGTCTGGCAGCCCACCAGCAGCTCGTTTTCCTCGCCGAATTTTACAAAGTCGGTGATTTCCATTTCAATCGGCAGGAACGCTTCACATTCGTCGGCCACGTGCTGTCCGTTGACGTAATAAACGCTTTTGTAGGCGACGGCGTCAAAATGCAGGAAAATACGGCGGCCTTCGCTGGCTTTGTCGACGAAGAATTTGCGGCGGTAAAAGCCGATGCGGGCATTATCCCACTCCAGGGGATACTCGGGATACAGACGGAAATCCGCGCCGCTGACGTAATACTCTTCACCAGCGGTCTTTTTTCCATACCCATGGGAAAAAGAGTTGACGTTAAAGGGAGAAGGAACCTTAATGGATACGGTGTCCCACTCGGCGGGGAGGGATTCCAGAGAATCGGTTTTGCAGGAAAAATCCCACAGGCCGTTCAGGCATTTTTTCGTTAACATACGCGCGTCTCCTTTGACATGAAATCCAACATCGGGCCGCCATAATTCTCGGCCCATGATTATCCCCATCATACCCGATGGCGTTCAATTAGTCAATAACGAATGGACAAATTTGTCACAAAAATAAATCCGTCTAAATCCTTTGCGCTGTGAATTTCGATCAAAACAAAATAGGGGCGGGAAACGAATTCCCATGAAGACCAAAATAAAAAAGGCGGGGGAATTTCCCCCGCCTTTTTACGGAATTCGGCTGTTTTGTTTTAACCAACGATACCGCTTCGCTCAATGCCTTCCACCAGATACCGCTGACAGAATAAGTAGAGAATGATCAGCGGGGCAATGGCTATCATGATAGCCGTGTTGGTGATAACACTTGACATATACGAGGTACTGCCCTCGGCAACCCCCGCCCCGGCGGCGGCCACCTCATTGGCCAGCACAGGTATGTCTATGTAGAGCGACGTCGCATAGAACGTATCCGTCCACTGCCAGCAGAAGGACAGCAGGAACACGGTAACCAGAATCGTCGTCGACAGCGGCACAATAATTTTGAAGAAGGTTTTGGCTGTGCCGGCGCCGTCCACTTCGGCGGCCTCCAGCAGTTCATCGGGGACGCCCCTCATAAACTGCCACACCACCAGGATGAACAGGCCGGCCCGGAAGCTGAACCCGGTGGCGCTGAGTCCTATAATTGGCCAGTAGGTGTCGGTCAGCTTGATGGCGTGGCCCAGGATCGTCTGGAACAGCCCGAAGACGTCAAAGAACTGGAAATAAGAATACATGGGGATCATGATGCTCTGAGGCGGAACCAAAATGGAGAACAGCACCAGAACCGCAACCACCGTGCCGCCCTTCAGACGGAATTTGGCCAACCCATAGCCTACACAGCAGGCGACCGCCGTTGTCAGCAGGGCGCTGATCAGCGACAGCAGGAAGGTGTTTAAAAACGCCTCGCCAAACTCGCCGTTTTTAAATATGTACGTGATATTATCCAGCGTCGGATGGCGGGGGATATACCGTACGGTAGGATCGGTCAAATCCGCTTTGGACATAAACATGGTGGAAATACGGGCAATAAACGGATACAGAATGATAAAACTCAATCCAATCAGCAGCACATACCGGAAAAGAGCGCCGACAAATCGATTGGCCTGGTGCTTCATGGCCAGCGAATTGGACCGTTGAAACATACGTGGTTTGGTCATCTCTTTTATCCCTCCTTAATCACGCTGCTGGTAGAATACGAACCGACTGACAATGAATGCTGTGACGGCCAGGATACCGGCGATACAGCCAAAGTAGATCCAGGACATGGCCGAAGCCTCGCCAAACAGGGCTTTGTCAAAGCTGATGTCGTGTACATATTCCATCATGGTACTGGACGACCGGGTAAAGAAATCGATTATCGAGTAGAAGAGATTGACCAGAATCATGGGACTGATCATGGGGAACGTAATCTTCCAGAAGCATTCCCAGGCGGTGGCGCCTTCGATTTCCGCCGACTCGTAAATGGAGGGGGAAATCGACTGCAGGCCGGCCAGGAAGATCAGGATCTGGATACCCGACTGGTTGACGATGTCCAGGATGTTATTGACCGCCGCCGCCACATACGAGGTCAGCGACACGCTGAAATTGAGCGAGGCCAGCAACTGTGTGATATCGTCCAGAGAAAACATTTGAGAGCTGCTGGCCAGCGCGCCGGTATCGATGGCTTCTGACGTAGTCAGGTTGTTTAAAACCGCGTTGCTGAGGTCAGCCCGCTCAATCATACCGGTCGCGATGATAACCGGGATGAAGAATATGGCGCGGAACACGGCGCGGCCGCGCATTTTCTGGTTGAGGATAACCGCGATGAACAGACTGAAAATCAGGATGCTGGGCGTATTGGCCAGCAGCGTCGAGATAGCGGATACCAGATACTGTGTGAACTTGGGATCAGACTGGAAAGCGTACTGGAAGTTTTTCCAACCGGCAAACTCCGTGTGCATGCCCGTATCGGTGGACGTTATGGTGGAAAAGCTATAGATCAGGGAATTGATTATTACCGGCAGGAAGTAAAAGAGAAATCCGATGACAAAGGGAAGAACAAATATCCAACCGGCGATCTGCTTTTTGGCTTTCAGCCGATAAGCAGGATGCTTTGCGCTCATAATAACACACCTTTCATTTCATTTTGCTCGTATCGTCTTGCGGAAGTCAGGGCTTAAAATAGCTTTGCGCCTTGATGGTGTGGCCGTCAACCGTAACATCCGTTTTTCCAAAGTTGATATACAGCTGAGCGCCATTGTCATAACGAATACGAACAACGTTGGTTGAAAGGCGAGTGTGTTCCGCAATCGGCACGCCAACAATACCATCCAGTGCCGTCTTGACGTAGTCGTAATACGACGCGAAATCGTCTTTGTTAATACCAAAATCCACATTGTAATACTGAGTGTAGGCGGTGGATTTCAGTACGTCCGCATTGTCGTAAATGAGGTTGAATGCCGGAGAACTCTGGCTCTCAATGCAGCGGAGCAGATAATCCTGGCGGTCGGATGCGGTGTTGATGGCCGGGGCCGCGTAAGAGACGTTGTTCATCAGCACCATCTGGAGGAACGGAATGTCATAAGTCTCGCCCTGCTGGCCGTTGCTGTTCATGGGAACATCCAGCATCTGGTCGGCATAAGGCAGGATGTACGCGTTGCCTCCGTTAAACGCCAGTTGATTATCTTTCGCCGTTTCGGAGAGGAGTTTGGTAATGGTTTCTTTGGCCATCTGGCGGTCGATGGTACGGTTGTTTTTAAAATCAGAATTGAGGTACAGTCCCATGCGCGCCAGATTGATGGAGGTGCCTCCGGTCTTTTTGGTATATCCGCTCAGGAAGTCGCCCAGATAATCGGCGTATCGCGCCGGTGTAACGGCATAAGCGTTGCTCATGTACACACCATAAGTGGGGGACAGCGCCGCGCGGGTGCCGAACTGGTTGTTAATGAGCCTCACCGCGTCAGACCGGGCGGAGAAGCCGTCGAACCATCCTTCGGAGGAAACATACATCAGGTCGGCTTCCGGATAGAAACCGACGCCTTTTTCTTTACAGTAGGCGATTAAATCCTTTAAGTCGGAGGATCCGCCCAGCTTGGAGGAGGAACGATATTTGTTAACCACCATGGTATCCAGACCAGAATCCTGCCAGCCAATCAACTGAAGGCCGAAGTCCTCGATGCCCATTTTACGGAATTCCTCGATCATCGTCTTATTGTCTTCATAAGACGTCAGCACCGCGGTGGCGGTATAGGGGATAATGCCGAATTTAGCGTCATGCTCGACGCTGCCGAGCGTGTTCATCTGGAAACGAATGCTATGGTTGGCTTCGTTGGCGCTCATGCCGTTCGCTTTCAGATACTCCCGGTATACGTCGGCCATTCCTACATAACTGGCATCGTCACCGTTCAGGAAATTATACCGGACTTTAAAATTGCCGGTAAAGGTTTCTTTGCTGAACTGGTCCACAAACTTGGTGTCCGAGGTTCCGGTGCCGGCCTTTTGGTTCATGCGCACACTGTCTTTGGTTTTAATCGTAAAGATGGGGTAGGCGCAGTAATAAGAACCCACCACATCACCGAGATCGGCATAAATACCGCTCATGCCGTCTCCTTCTTCGATAATGCCAAACACGGCGCGGGAATCGGCTTTGATACCGAACACCGGCAGATGATAGGTGCCAGTAAAGGTCGGCGTTTGGGGATAGGTGGTGCCATTGTCGTCACCGTACAGCTTGCCGCCCATGACCGCGGGCCGCTCCAAAGCCGTATCGTCAAAGCTGAGGACGGCGCCGCTCCCGTCTGGAAGGAACACGTATCCGTCGGCTTTGGAGGTGGACGCGCCGAAGTAACGCAGCAGCGTTACATTCTCCAGGTTAAAGTCGTCCGTGTTGTACTGGACCTTGTTCGCATCCAGTTCCGAGTAGAAGTGGTTGTCGTCGATCGTATACCGCACCGTCAGTTTAAAATTGGGATGCACTTCTACGTCTTCTTTGGACTTGAAGCCACTGGCTTTTAAATCCTTTTGCTTCATCTCATAGGTATAACCGGCGAGAGAGAAATACTTCTGAAGCCGTTCCTTGTCATTGGGGCTGACGCTGTCCGCCAAAACGTAAAGGGCGGTTTCCTTCAAATTCGGGTAGGACTCCAGATAGGTACCGCGGTCGATCTCATCGATCTGATCCCATTTGAGATAGGTATATAACGGGAAGCTAAACTCGTCGAGACCACCGATATACGCTTTGATGTCGTCAATGCTTTCGCCCAGATCATTCAGGATGTCGTCCTTGTTCAGTTGTTCGATGACCCAGTTGTAAGATTCTTCGGTCATAACATCCGGGATGATCTGGCTGTCAAGATCTTCACCAAGGGAGTAGATAACCTCAATACCGTTGTCAATTTCTTTGATGATAAACTGACCATAGCTTATGCAGTCGTCAAAGGAATAAAACGTACCAGCCGTGCCGGTGGCGACTTCCGTATAGTTTATCTCTACCTGTGAGGACATCTGTTTGGCCTGCTGGCCGCTGAAAGTGGGATCCAGCGCCACATTGTAGGGATTTGCCGAGGTAATCACGCCGGTTTTGCGGTTTTTCACGGCGATATTTACGTTGGTTTCGTCCACGTACAATTCCAGATTTTCGGACGTGGCCACCAACTTCATATCGGCCAGCATCGCATTCTGGTCTTTATAGCTAAATTCGTGCGGCTCTTCTTTTTCACCATAATCCAAGGCGCCGTACTCAAAGGGTTTGTCTTCCTCGGCGGTTGTGCCAGCGAAAGGAATACAGCTCAGAAGTAAAGCAATGCAAAGGGGAAGGAGCAATAATTTACATTTTCTCATATGGCACACCTCCTATAATCGAATGGAAATTTCGCTGATCAATCCGCCGATAAACGAAATCATGCGGTTGGACACGCTCAGGAACAGCATCGCCAGGAACAGGATAATGCCCATTCCCACAATCGTGAGCAAACACACCAAAACGTTTTTACCAAACGAATAGCTGTGCACGGTCATACTGGAAGCGACGATCAAAATGCCCGTCCATACATAAGCGATGTTCATCATATAGGATACGATGACCGCTTCGTCGAGCACCAGGGCGTTGCTGAGCAGCGCGGACGGCAGCATGAAGAAGCAAAGGGGAATCGTGGCGTAACAGACCGAAATAAAGATGTCTTTGAACGACCCTTTACCATCCATCAGGGAGGTGAGGCACCAGTTGGCGATGCACCAGAGCATCAGCGGAAGCAGAATGTTCAGCAGATCCTGGAAGAAGGTGCTTTCCTGCCGATTGCTGCTGCTGAACAGATAAGCCGTCACAGGGGTGCTGGCTACGGCGGAAATCAGCAGTATACCCAGTATAATCAGGGCGCTTCGCATATTGCCGCGCTTTTCGTGCTTAATATCCCAGAAGCCGTCAAACGGTCGGAAGATGACATACAGTCCGTAAACCAGGCCGCTTTTGGTGGAATGCGGGCCGCTGACAAGGGCTTCTTTGGAGTTGTAGGCACGTGCTTTCGAGAACATTTTCACCAAAAGCACCACCAGTACGACGATGACGATGGGAATCAGAATAGCGATGTTTTCAAGCTTTTCGCCGCGGTCGAACTTCATGGCTTGGGAATACTGTTCCGGCACGTCGGCCGCATAAAAGTACTCCATCGCCTTTCCATATTCACCTTGCTGCAGCAGGGATTTGCCAATTCCCACATAGGCCAGGTCAAAGTTGTTGTTAGCCGCTTTGATCTGTTCCCAGATCGGAATGGTTTCGGTATACTTGCGCTGTCTCTGCAGAGAAATAACCTGATCGATCAGCTTGCCGTAATCGGTCTGGGTGAACAGCGTAATGGAGCTGCCTTCCTTATCCAGAACAATGATATCCTTGCCGAAATAATCGATGGCGCCCATCTGCATAAAGTTACCCAGTGAGTTGCCGGATCCGCCGAACGCATACAGCAGGTTACCTTCGCCGTCATAGGTGAAAATCTTGTTATGGCGGGAGTCCATCAGGCTGTACACATCGTTTTCGCCCACAGCTACGTCCTCGATTGTGGAAGCGCCGGTATCGGTCGTGGTGTTGGTGAAGGGGAATTCCAAATCACCAAGAGGGGCATAGTAACCGTTTCTTTTCAAAACGTCCTCCCCGGAAGGGGTGAAGCGCTTGATGGGAGACTTGCTGCCGGTTTTATCCTTACTCTGCACCTGTGCGTAGATCTCACCGGTGGAGAAGGTAGACGAGGTGGCGTAAATGAAGCCACGGCTGTCCGCGGCAATGTTGTTGTAAGGGGAGGGGATCAGTTTGATGGATTTCGCGATCTGCTCCTCGGTCATAAACAGCCGCCAGAAGATTTCGGAGGCGGTAGGCGTAACCGTAATAGCGCCGATAAACCCTTCGAATTCGCTGTCCTCGGACATGGCCAGAATACCCATGGTTTCGTTCTGGCATACCACATTCAACCGTCCGGTGGAATCGAAAGCGACAGAGACCGGTTTGAAAAAGAACCCGTCGTACATGCTGTCGGGATCCGGAGCGGAGATGTACTTGTCGAAGGTCCAGTCCTTTTTGAAAACCACGATCCGCTCGTTTTCACTGTCACAGACAAACAACCGGTCGTCGGAATGACGGTAAAGGCCAAGCGGGGTATTGAACGTGCTGACTTCGCCTTTGCTGTCCTTAAACGAGTCGAGGACGGTAATCAATTTGAAATTCTGGTCCAGAATAATTACGCGATTGTTTCCGGTATCGGAAATAATGACGTTCTTATACTTGTCGACGAAAATATCCTGCGGCTTATTCAGGAAGATGTCTTCGCCTTTCCACTTTCCAAACAAAACCTGCCGCGAACTGGGATAGTAGGCGTCCGGCGAATACTGGGAAACGCCGGTGCTGGAATAGGTATAGGTCTGATATGCTTTGTCCACCGAGGCGGATGCGGCGAAGGATGACAACAGGAGCGTCAGCGCCAAAAGCAAAAAGCATATACGGCCTAAAGTTTTACGCTTCATTCTCATCCCTCCTTAATCTTTCATGCCCGAGGTGGACATGGTTTCAATAATGTTACTCTGTGTAACCAGGAACATGATAATTGGCACAATCATCATGACGACCATGCCGGCCGCCGCCGCACCGGCACGGGTGACACCGCCGTTGACCACCTGGGACAACGCGTAGTTCAGGGTTTTTAAGGATTCTTTCTGAATCAGATTTGTAGCGCCGGTGTTCCACAATCCCTGGAAGGAGAACACGATCAGCGTCAGCCAGCCGGGTTTGACCATCGGCATAACAATGCTCCAGAAGGTGCGGAACTCGCCGCTGCCGTCAATACGGGCCGCCTCCAGTACGCTGTCGGGGATCATCTGTTCCATAAACTGCTTCATCAGGTACAGGCCCATGGAGGAGGAGAACGCCGGCAGGATCAATGCCCAATAGGTGTTCATCATGCCCAGCTTCGAAATTACCAGGAAGTTGGGAACCGCCGTAACCGCCGTTGAAAACATCAGGGACAGTACGATGGTTTCAAAAATGACTTTCCGTCCTTTAAACTGGTGCTTGGACAGCGCGTAAGCGCACATCGACGAAAAGATCAGGTGACCGGAGGTGCCAACGACGGAAATTAAAACCGTGTTAAATACATAGCGGCTGACCGGCACCCAGGAGCTGGACATCAGGCTGAACAGGTCGGAAAAGTTTTTCAGCGTGGGGTTCCGCACCAGAAAACGCGGCGGGAACATCCATAATTCATCCAGCGGTTTCAGGGACTGGGAAATGGCATAGATCATGGGGATAGCCATCAAAACGCCAAAAACGGTCAATATGACAAAGATGGAGATATCGCCGCCCTTGGATCGGTTGAGCCGAACACTCTTGGAAGCGCGTATTTTGTGGACGCGCCCCGAGGAATCCAATATTTTCTCTCTCACTTTATGAACCCACCTTTGCTACCAGTTTGCGCACCACTAGGTTGGTGCCGACCATGATAATAAACAAGAGTGTGGCTATGGCACTGGCATAACCCATTTCGAATCGGGTGCCGCCGTAGTCCTCCAGGTGGTTCATAATCGTATGTACCGCATAATCGGTAGAGGGGGAACCGAACAATCCGGTGATAACGGCGCCAACACCGAATGCACTGGTAATACTCATAACAGCGGAGAACATCATCTGATTGCGCATCAGAGGCAGGGTTACGAACCACAGCTCCTGCCAGCGGTTTTTGACGCCATCCATGGCGGCCGCCTCGTAGTAGCTTTTATCAACGCCCTGGAAACCGGCGATAAAGGACAGGAAGCCGGCGCCCAGGCTCATCCACAAGGATACGCCGATAACGATCGGCATCATGTATTCGGTGTTCTTAAGGAACTGGATGGGCGCCTGAATGATACCCAGCCGAATCAGAGTACTGTTGATATAGCCATAAGAGTCGCCGCTGAACAGCAGGGACCAGATCATGTATACGTTGCCGGAGATGGTGGGAGCGTAGAAAATCAGGGTTACGAAAGCCCGGACCTTCGGGGTCAGCTCATTGATAAACCAGGCCATCAGCAAAGAGAGCAGGTATCCGATCGGGCCGGTGACGATAGCAATCAACAGCGTGTTTTTCAGCGCGATCAGGAAGATGGAATCTTTGAAAAACATCCGGATGTAGTTGTCAAGGCCGGTAAACTTCGGCATCTCCAGAATATTAAACGAGGTGAAGCTGAAGAAGATGGAGATCAGAACCGGAGTGATGGTAAATAAACAGAAACAGATAAAATAGGGCAGAACAAACACATACGATGTCGCGGTCCGTTTGCGCAGTTCGTGCTTTTGCTGGGAACTCATGGGCACGCGCGCCTTTTTTATTTTAGTCACGGCTGTCACCTCATTTCAATCCAAATTCATTGCGTTTGCGGGTCAACTCATCGTTCAGGTCCGTCAAATACGACTGCATGGTTTCGACGGGGTTGGCGCTTTCGTTATACACCTTGTTAAAAGCAAAGTCGACGATACGGGAAGTGTAGTAGCCGCCCGGCACTTCCGGAATGGTACGGATGCCGTCCAACTGTGACATAATGTTGTCGCGGTCCTTGACCGACCAGGTCAGGCTGTTGAAAGCGTTGACGTTGGCCGTCGGATGTTTAGCCGCCGCACCCAGCACGCTTTCCAACTCGTTCGCATAACGGCTCTGGTTATCGGCCGACAACCACCACTGGACAAAATCCCAAGAGCTCTGTTTGTCCTTGGTGTTAGCCATGATCATGACCGACGTACCGCCGCCTACCGTTGTGTTGGTGATGCTGCCGTCCTCGTTGCGTACACCGGGAACCGGAACAAACTCCCACAGTCCCTGGATTTCAGGCGCGAATACCGTAAGCTGGTTGTACAGGGTATAGTCCTGAATGCCGCAAGGCATCTCACCGGTACGGAACCGGTTGACAAAGTCATAAGAAACCTGCGCGCGGTAGGTGGTAAAGGTTTCGCACATTTCTTCGAACGCCTGCAGGGCCGCGTCGCTGCCCAGGTTGGTGCTTTCACCCTCGTTGTTGTACATGGGGATACCCTTTTGCAGCATTTTCAGGCAAAGCCCGGCATAGCTGGTGGGGAACGCAATGCTCATGTTATACCGCTGCAGCGTCGGGATCATTAAAACGAGGTCGTCGAAGGTCTCGGGCACGGTAAGCCCCAATTGTTCAAAAATATCTTTGCGGTAGAAGAACATGGAGAACGTCATGGTTTCGGGCAGGCCGTAGGTCTTGCCCTGGAAGGTATAGGGAACCAGCGAGCTTTCCAGGAACCACTTGGAAACCGTGTCAAAACCGGCGGAGTTTTCGGTATCCTTAAACTGCGTCAGATCCAGGACAGCGTTACGAATGGCATAGTTGATAGGATCGCCGGCCCCGTTCATGAGGGACACGTCCGGGCCGACGCCCGCCAGAACGGAAGGCAGCAGTGTGCCGGCGCTGATGAGCTCCACGTCCACGCTGATCTGGTATTTCGTGGAGAAATGTTCGTCACAGAGCTGGCGAATGATCTGCGCTTGGTCACGTCCAGTAGGTGCCCAGACTTTAATGGATTTTTCAAAGTTCAGGTTTTCCGCGGAACGGGAAATCGAACTGTAATCGGTAACAAAAGAGAAGAAAAAGCTTTCGACATGGTACCACAGCTCGTTATACCAGGCGCCGCTGGCTGACGGCAGATCTTCCTGGCTGGGAACCACGTAGAAGGAGTCGAGAGTCAGAGGCTGCTGTTTAGCCGACAGCAGCCAGGTGCCCAGAGAACCGATATTGGATTTAAAATCGGTAAAGCTGGACGCAATGGAGGAGGGCTTCTCCGCCATACGACGCACCTGGAAGGTCAGCTTGTTAAGCAGGGACAGATAGTCGCCGGTTTCACCGGAAATTTTGGAAATGGTAGCGGTGACATCATCAATTTCATCCGCCTGTTTTTTCATCAGTTCCAGCGTGTCCGGCAGCAGCTTGTCAAACGAATAGTCGCGGTACGGGTCGGGGCTGGGACCGGTGATCATCATGATATCACGATAGGCCTGGTTCAGGTTGGTCAGCACTTTATCCACCCGGCCGAGCAGCTCGCTCAGCACGCCAAGGGACACGGTCATGGTCAGTTCGTGTTGCCCCTCCGTCAGATAAAACAAATACGGATCTCCCTTTTCGTCGCTGGGAGAGAGGATTTTCCAGCCGGACGAATAGGGGAACTGGACACTGGCGGCCTCCGCAAAAGGAACCTGCCCGTCAATAGACAGGCTGCGCGTCACAAACATACCGGATAGCATATCCTGCCGATAGCGGAAAGCCAGCTTATAATAACCGTCTTTCGGGACATCCAGGTTCCATGAAATGTACTGGCCCGGTTCTTGCCACTTGGTGCTGCCAATGACGTTAAGCTTTAACACGCCCGCTTCCTGCGGATAAGTGGAAGCGGAAGTGGTATCGCTCAACGGATAAATCGTCGCGTCGGACTTGGTCGCAATTTTTTCGGCCTCAAACCGCGACGGGTCACCGGTGGTATCGCCTTGTCCATTTTGAGCTAAGTACTCTTCATAGGAAACGAGAGCGGAGATCGGCTTGAGACGTATAGACGCAATGGCAACGCTGTTGGAGGACAGTGTAAAGCGAATCGCTTGTCGGCCCTTATCCAACGCAATGCGCATCGCTTCGGACGCGTAACTGGAGGGGTCATTCATCTCCAGGGTCTGCCACCGCAGTTTCTGCGAAGAAGCCGGTTTCACATCGTTGCCACTGGCATCGACATTCATCTCGCCTTCGGTCCAGGTCTGGTATAGGGACAAGAGAGAAGCCTCCCGAAAAGGAGACTCATCGTTAATGGTCATTTCCATGCCGACACTGCCGTTGTGCGCTTCATAAGGACAATAGGTAATTTCCAGAGCGTACAATCCGGACTCCGGAATCTCCACGTCCCATGAAACCCAGCCGCCCTCCGGGATCGCCAAAGAGGTGCCGCTGCGCTCGCCGTAATCTGTCACCAGTTTCGCAGTGCTGCTTTTTTTAGACAGATTCTGCGACGTTAATTCAACGGTTTGCGTCGCATTTTGGTAGGTCTTTTCCATGCGCTGTATGTAGTCCATATATAGCTCTGTCGTGTATGAGGAGGTGTTTTCTCCCGCCGAATTGGAATTTTTCCCCGATGGCGAATTACTGGAAGCGGCCGATTGGGACTCCTTGGCGGCGCTCGCCATGTAAGGCGCCGCTGAAGATAACAGCAGCGTGAGACAGCACGCAAATGTTAATAGGCGCCTGGCTCGTTTGGGTTTCCGGACTGATTGGTTCACTAGTAATCGCTCCTTATCATTGAAATAGACAACAAATACATGGAAAAGTGCCGAACTGACCATTTTATTATTAAAATGTACTATACAAGAATACCGTATCTTGGTAGTAAAGTCAATACAAAATGACAAAAACAACAAAATACATACAGGAGTGCCACGGTTTGTTTGGGCGGATTGTGATTGGCCACTGTCAGCGATGGAAAAAACAAAAAGACGTTCACAAAAACAATTATATATAATAATGTATTATAACCTTATTATAATAATAGCATCCAATATGTGGAAATAGACACCATATTGGACTATTTAAATATGGAGGTAATCGGATAGGGAAACTGTCGTTGGTTGGAATAATATGGAATGGAATATATGGAGATGGGGTGGAGGTGAGCAATATGGATAAGTTCCACCAACTATTGGTAAAAGAATAGAGGCGGTCCTTATTGTTCCTGGCCTTTTGGGTTTCATTCCTGATGGGTTTTTGTGTGGTGTAAAGCAAATAGCCATTACAATCACTTGGCTGTAAAGAAAAAAATGGATGTTAAAAATACGAAAACCATCTTGACTTTATTGGTAAATCGTTATACAATAACACTGCAAAGAACAACATAAAAATTGGTCAAATGCATCTTGCTTTTTGGCTAAATGCCGAAAATCGAGGGGCTGCCGCTGAATTGCCTCTGGTTTCGTGTTAGAAAGCACGAAGGCGGAGGGGCGACGTTTGTACTTATTACCAATTTGTTGTTCGCTGGCGCCGGAAGCGCCAAACGGGTACTGATTTTTTACAGTGAGAGAAGGAGGCCCTTAGGATGAAACAATTTGTCCTGAAGTATGCATCGCTGGCTATGGCGCTCTGCATGATGGTAACGTTCGCAGCTGGTTGTGGCGGCGACCCTACCGATCCGGATGATCCGAAGAAGACGACAACGACCGCTTCGCGTTCGGGTGACGAAAACAGCGACAGCTCGGAGGACGATTCGTCAAAGACCAACAACAAGTCTACGACGACAAAAGCGGACAAAGACCGTACTAGAACCGGCAACAAAACGACGACGACCACAAAAGGCGGCGAGGAACAGGGGATTATCACCGATTTGAAGGGCGCGACGATTACGGTTGCCGGCTTGGACAACTGCTATTTCGCGCTGAACGCTTCCAAGAACGAATGGAACCGTCAAATCCGCAATCAGTTGACCGCCATCGAGAAGAGTCTGAATTGCAAGTTTAAGCTGGTCAAGTACAAAACGACCGATGATCTGGCGACCAACTGCGTCAAGGCACATCAGGCCAAGACGAAATTCTCGGATATTATGGTGGCGCCGCTTCATCTGCAGAAAAAGCTGGTGGCCGGCAAATCGATTCAGAATCTGAACGCGGTTAAAGGCCTGGATCTGAGCAAATCCTACTGGGATCAGAACGCGCGCAAGGAAATGAAGATGTACGGCAAAAACTTTGCGGCGTTTACGACTCTGGATGGTACGGCGGCCAACGCCAACGTGATCTACTTTAACAAAGTGCTGGCGAAGCAGATTGGTACCAGCGACACCGAGCTGTACAAAATGGTGAAAAATGGCACCTGGACTTTCAGCGCTATGCAGAACCTGTCTTCCAAGGCCCGCAAAGACATCGACGGCAAAGCGGGCTATGGTGACAACGACCAGTATGGATTCGGCGGCGTTGACCTGCGCGGTGGTGTTTCCTATTCCATCTTCAAAGCGCAGGGCGGCTATTTCACCAAGACCTCCGGCACCGGCGATATCACTTTTGCGCTGGACGAAGCCAAAAACATAAAAGCGCTCCGCGGCATGCAGAGCTGGTTGCTGAAAGACAACAGCGTTTACAACCCGGATAAAAAGGAAAACGACTGGTCGAAAACGCAGAAAGCCTTTACCGAAGGGCGTCTCCTGTTCATGGGCTGGTCGGCCGACGCGGCTACCAACTTTACGGAGATGAAAAACGACTGGGGCGTGCTCCCGTATCCGATGGCGGAAAAAGGCGGCAAGTATATCAGCGTTATCAGCTGGAATACGCAAGGCTTTTCCATTCCGTCCCAGGTGAAAAAAGGCGACCTCGTCAACGCGGCCTCTGTCCTGGATGCGATTGCGCGCCAGTTTGACAAAATTAAAGACAACAAACGCGCTTATAACAAGAGCCGTGTATATCGTGATTCTCAGACTCAGGAAATGCTGGATATCGCGGCGGCCGGCGCCTCGATCGACTTCTGCCAGTTCGGCGAACTGGGTGAGGGCGGCCTGACCTGCATCCATTACCTGTTTAACAGTATTTCCAACGACCCGGCAACGGTGGTCAAATCAAGAAAAGAGAATGCGGTTTCCGCGTTGAACACGTTCCTGAAAGCGGTTAAGTAATTTCTCACTTGGTGGTAGTGTAAGTGATAGGAACAGGGGATGTTAGTAATAGTCGGCTATACCGAATTTACTGACGTCCCCTTTTCCGTACTTTTCCTGAAAGCTCTCTCTCGCTGCAGGATAATGGTTGGTCACGCGTTGTGACAAGTGGATATTATGCCGTGGATACGGTTTTGAAGAAAAGGAGCGTCGAAGATGAAAAAGCTGATTAGTTTACTGGCCTGCGCGGCTCTGCTAGTTGGCCTGGTGATAGCGGTGTTTCCGGCTGTCACCGGTACTGCGGATACGGCCATAACGACTCCCGGCTTTACGGGAGAGGCCCCGGGCACGACCACGTTTAAACTGGGTGGTGCCAATGGGGAGACGACAAGCGAGGGGAATACCCAAGCGACATTGACTGTTGGGGCGGATAAAACGTATACCTATAACCTGAAGCAAAATCTGGGTTACTGGGTGAAAAATCAGGTGTATGCCCCCGACAATAAGACGGCCGCCGATGTAAGAGAATTTAAATTTCTGTACGTCAATGTGACCGATCTTCAGGCAGGCTACTGCACCAATGCGCAGGGTCAGTTTGTTGACGATAAAGGGTCTGTAGTTAACAGCCAGGACAAAGCCAAGCACCAGGCTGGTTTCTACGCCAAGCTGGTTCCGCAGGTTAAAAACAGCACGGATATTAAACGCAAAACTGCCGATGGGAGTTTTGAATCGTGGAATATTATTGATAATGCCGGCATTCGTTCCCGCGGCTATGTCCAGATTGATCTGGAAGCGCTGAAAAAACAGATGGAAGCGCAGAACGCCGCGCTGAGTGCTTCGGAACAGGAATACGCCATCAATGTGGATGAGGTGCTGAGCAACCTGACGTTCAACACGCTTGTCTATGGTTCAAAGCTCACGGTGGAATTGTATGTCTCCAATAACGAGGAATTTAATCCGACACCGGTGAATCCCACCAGCAATCCGACCGTTTCGCTGGAGATGAGCGCATCCAGTGATAAAGGTACGGTGACGAAGAATGCGGACGGGTATTTTGATGTCAAACCGGCTTCGGATAAAATTGCTCTGCTGAATGTTTTTACAGCCAGCGGTGCCGGCAATATTGATGCGAGTGCTTATCCGTATCTGCATTCCAAAATTGTCGTATCCAACGGTGCGAAAGTGACGTCTGCGGTTTTGATTGATAAAGACGGCAACGAGTATAAGAAAGACGGTACGGCTGTTAACATTTTCGGCGGATCCGTTGAACGCACGAAACAGGTCGTCTTTGAAACAAAGGGTATGACCGATGCTGATAAAGCGCAGTTCCTGTCCAATCTGCGTATCAAGCTTACCATTGAAGGTGGATCGGTTTCTATCCTGTCCAAACTGTCGACGAAAGAGGATCTGAAAATCGGTTCCGAAAACGTCCCGGGTGTTACTGCGCATAAACTGACGGCGAGACCGGGCGCGGGTATGCCGGGTAATTCGGATGTGTTTACTGATGAAGAAACGGGCACGACGAAGTTCCAGTTGGGCGGCCATCTGGCGGCGTGGGTGCCGGCGGCGCTATACAATGGGAACAAAGAGGTGGATGCCACCCAGTATCAGTATCTCATTGTTGATGTGAAGAGCATGACGGACGGCCGCTGCATGGACGATTCCAACACGCATTGGGCTAAACAGGATGATAAGAATAACTGGATAACCGTAGATAGCGAAGAAGAAGCCAAACTGCAGACGGGCTTTATGGCAGCCGTTCAGCTGTCTTATAAAAACAAAAAAGGCGAGAATGTCCAACTGAAAAAAGTCAATTTGGATGCCAATGGCGATGTGAAATTGAAAGATGGTAAAGTGGATGGCGGCGACTGGAATGTCCTGGGTGAAGCGCGCCAGCCGATGACCATGGCTCCGGTTGATTTTAACAAGCTGGCGGAGCAGGTGGCTGAAAATAATGCAGCCCTTGATAAAGCGCTGGAAGCGAAAAAAATCAGCCAGTCGGAATATGATACCTATCATATGGACCTGAACGAAGTGCTTAAAAAGTTGACGGTTCGGGCACTGGTATACGGTAAAGAAGTGACCATGGACTTCTATATTACCAATAACGGCAACTTTGTTCCGGGTGAAATTTCTCCGGATAACGAAGGCTATGAGAGTGTCAACCTGGGTATCAGCAAGTCCACCGAGTATACAGCGAATCCAGCCAAATCGGATGCGTATTACTATCTGAAGACCGACAGCAACTATATTGTGAATCCGGATGGCGGCGCGGCAACCATTGTCACGAATCTGTATGCGCTACAGGGCGCGGGCAACATGGATGCGCGGAAATACGATTACATGTTCCTGCGGGTTAACACACTCTTTGACAATACCAAAATCACTTCCATTAAACTGGTGGATATGGAAGGCAATGTCCTGGATCAAAACCTGCTGGGCGGCGATGCCGTTGCGGGCCGCGTTGTAAAGATTGATCTTTCAACGTTGTCTGAAGAACAGCGCGAGCAGTATTTGGAAAACACGCGTCTTCAGGTTATCATGAACGGCACGAAGGCCAATATCCAGGCGGCGTTTACGATCAACGAAGGCTATGCCTTTGAAGATTATGTCGATGAAAACGATCCTAACTATGCGTATAAGATGCATTTTACCCCCCTGCATATTGAGTTCAATGCCAACGACGTTTCGTTCCGCAGCGACGGATCGGTTTCTGTCAACCTGTCCGGCTCCGGCGCCGGTCTGCATGTGATGGATCGTAACGGTGCTTTTGACGCTACCCAGTATAAATATATGTATCTGTATCTCGAAAGCGGTGCGATCAACGATATCCGCTTCCGCACCAGCGACAATTCGGGCGAAGAAGATATGAAGGTACAGGGGACGTATGCGGCCAGCCCGGGTCTGACGCGCATCAATCTTGATGACGTCAATAAAAACAAGCCGCGTTTGATGAAAGATCTGTGCTTTAACTTTGTTATTTATGTGTCGACCGAGATTACGGGCGTTTGGTTCTCCAACAGCCCGACGTTTGATCCGATCGCTACGCCTACCGAATCGGACTATGAAATTGTTATCGGTCAGCAGGTAGCGCCTGTATCCGCCAGTGCTACTATGAACATGAATCTCGACGGTTCCATGGATTTTGCCGGCAAGGGTGAAACGCATTTTAAACCCATTACCGGTACCAAGGGGTTCAATGCCGCCAGCCTCAAATATCTGGTGGTGGATGTGAAATCCGGCGCTGGCAATTTGGCCGAATTCCGTCTGCGCAACAAAGAAAACAACATTGCCAAGTCCATCACGGGCTTGCGGAATGGTCTGAATTACCTGGTCATAAACAAGCTGGATGCAGCGATCCTTGAAAACATTTACTTCACCATGGTGGTGAATGGCAAAGTATCTATTCGATCCATGTGGTTTACGAATGAGCCGGCGCTGGATCCCAATGCGAAGGCCCTGGAGCCGGATTATGTCGAAGTGGATATGAGCGGTGCGTATGCCTATCTGCCCCAGGATAACCGTGAAAACGGCGTCAGCGATACAAAGTTGTCGATGGACAGCAAGACCAATATGTTGACAGTACGGGGTGCCAAGAATAAGGATGTTGGGCTGTATTTCGGTTCGTACTATGATGAATACAGCAATCCGGCGCAGGCAATGTATTTGAAGTTTGGCGTTGTTAATCGGCCAACCTACGTTGTGGCGTATACTTATGATACTACGTCCGATGATGCGGATGCTCTGTCCGACGTGCTGACTGTGGACATTCAGCCGGGCGTTTACAATGGTTACGTGCGTATCGATTTGAGAGACAGCAGCTTCTTCTCGGCCGGTTTCAATGGGTTCCTGGAAATCGATATTTATTCGCCGGCTCAGGAAGGCGGCAGTGGAAACGCCAACGATGTGGCGTTCACAGTGGATAATATGTTCTATCAAGGAACGGCTTCGCCGGCGCTGAACCGTATTGCCAGACAGGACAGAGAGGAATATGTCCCGGTAGACGGCGCTTTGTATCTGGATCTCGGTGAGGGATACGATTGGGGCGACGGCTGGGGCAATGGTGGCAGCAATGGCGCTGAAACCGGCGAACACAGCGTGGTGATTCCGGTTGCAATCCTGACCGTAGTTAGTGGTGCGACGATGTTGGTAATCCGCCGCAGAAGAAAAGAAAAGGTCTAACTTAAATGAGCGGACTGGGAAGATCCCAGCGATCTTCCCAGTCCGCTCCAAAAAAATCTGATGGAAAGTTTGATGGACGTGCAGATGAATTCCGAGATTATAGTTGATGATGAACCGATTTTAAACCAGAATAGGCCTCTGAGTCCTTCATCCAACAGCCATACTATGGCGGGCAAAGTCATTTGTGGATATCAGGGATGGTTTGGTACTCCCTCTGATGCGTCTGGTGAGGAACGCTGGCGTCATTGGGGCGGCGGCACACCGAACAATCTGGAACGGGTTTCCTTTGAACTGTATCCGGACATCCGCGAATACGCTCTATCGGATCTGCATGCTACCGGTTACGCGGCCCATGGAAATGGGCAGGAATCGGCTCTGTTTTCTTCGTATTCCCAGGAAACAGTGGATATCCATTTTCGCTGGATGGCGGAATACGGCATTGATGGTGTGGCTTTGCAACGCTTTTTTTCCGATATTCCCAGTCCGCGGATGCGGCACGTAATGGACAATGTGCGACAGGCGGCCGAAAAGTACGGCCGGGTGTTCTACATCTGTTATGATATATCCGGCGGGCGGGGCGACGATTTTGTCAGCCGCTTGTGCGGCGACATTGACCGACTGAACGACTGGGTACTGGATTCTCCCGCATATCTTCATGAAGGCGATCGCCCGGTTTTGCAGCTGTGGGGCTTTGGCGTAAAAGGCAATTGCCGCTGTACGCCGGAACAGGCGATGGAAGTGGTCCGTTATGCAAAGCAAAAAGGATTTTATCTAATCGTCGGTACGCCTGCTCAATTCCGCGAAGGCGGCACGGACAGTCTACCGGAATTTGCTCCCGTCTACGACCAGTTCGATATGATTTCTCCTTGGCAGGTGGGCCGCTTTGGCAAGTGTGAGGAAGTGGCTCCCTATTATGAACAATTACTGCGGCCTGACGGTGAATACTGCCTTTCAAAAGGCCAGGGATATATGCCGGTATTGTTTGCCGGATTTGCTTGGTCGCTTTGGCTGCATGGGCCGGCTAATGCCATTCCCCGTCTGGGTGGCCGGTTTTTCTGGGAACAGGCAAAAGCAGCGGCGCGTATACATACGACGGCACTGTATATTGCCATGTTTGACGAGTATGACGAATCTACCGCTATCATGAAAGCGGCGGAGGACAGTTCCCAAATTCCGCAGGGCAAATACTTTTTGACCACTTGTGCGGACGGGGACTTTGTCAGCAGTGATTTTTATCTGCGTCTGGTGGGAAAACTGACGGAGATATATAGAAACCAACAGCCGTTGCCGGATTCCGTTCCGGTCCCGCTGTCCGAGGGTCCCGTGTATCTGCGGACGGGGT
The DNA here is from genome assembly GCA_900552115.1 of uncultured Oscillospiraceae bacterium. Taxonomy (GTDB): domain Bacteria; phylum Bacillota; class Clostridia; order Oscillospirales; family Acutalibacteraceae; genus UMGS1474. The sequence continues at coordinate 30,770 of URYP01000008.1, forward strand.
TTGAGGCTATGACGGATGCAGCTCCGTCGATAAAGATGCTGCGGGGGGAAGCGGACGATTGTGACGTCCGAGTGGAAACGACGGCTAAGGCGCATCGGGGAGACGCAGCTCTGCATGTGCGTATGGCTTCCCAAACAACTTTGACTAATCTGCTGATCGGTATCTTCAATACCGGCAGTTATACCATATCATCGACCATGACGCTGAGGGCTTATATGCGGCCGGAGAATGACGGCGGCCAATGCGTTTTGTGGGATGTTCAGACGGAAGAGGGAACATGGCTGTCCGATACGGAGGGCTACCGTCTGGATAATGTCGATAAATCGTTCGCCGGCGGTGCTATCGGAGAATGGAACAGGGTTATGATTCCGGTGGGACGCTATCTGGAGGGAAAGACCATTCGAACCATCGCGTTGCGGTATCCTGGCGGCGCTCTTGATGCGGATGTCTATATTGATGATGTATTGCTATATGAATAGCAATACATCCCTTAGTGGAGAAAAACATTATGATGCATGAGAGACAAATCGAAAAAACGGTTCACAAAATTCGTGAGCTGTATAAGCGGCTGGATCCCTATCTTTTCCGTACGGAGGATACGCTGAAGGTCGAAAGTTACGCCACGTTTGATTCTCTGTTTGCGCCGCCTCAGGACGACCGGCTGTATTCCCCTGTGACAACCGGAGATACGTGGGGGGCGGAAAAGCAGTACAACTGGTTTCGGGGTACCTTTGCGGTTCCTGAACGGCTGGCGGGATTACCACTGTTTATCAAGCCGCATTTTGGTGGCTACGAAGGCTTGCTGTTTGTCAACGGTAAACCATATGGTAATTTTGCCACAAAATTAGCGGTTGCCTGCCATGGCAATCATTACTGTCCCCGGTTTACGGCGGGGGCGCCGGCGGGTGAATCTTTTTCGTTGGCAATCGAAGCCTATGCCGGACATAACGGGGAGGGGTGTTATCCTTACTGTCAACCGGATAACCGTTCTTTCCGCTATACGATTGGCGATTTTGAAATATGTACGCAAAACACTATTGTAACTGAGTTTTGTTATGATCTACGCACGTTGCTTGAATTGCGGGACTGCCTGCCGGCAGAGAGTTTCCAACGAGCCCGGATTACCAACTGCCTGCAGGAGCTGCACACGGTACTGATTTATTCCATGGATACGGTTCCCTTTTCCGAAGTGGAGGAATCCCTGCAAAAAGCCCGGGAAATCATGGCTCCGCTGCTGGCGGAAACCAATGCGCCAAAAGCGCCGCGGGCGGCGTTGATCGGCCACTCCCATATGGATACCGCTTGGTTATGGGAAATTGACGAAACCATTAAAAAATGCGCCCGTACTTACTCCAACCAGATGAACCTCATGGATATCGACGAGAATTATACTTTTATGCAAAGCTCGGCGTATCATCTGAAGTGGATGGAGATGTATTATCCCTCCCTGTTTGAGGATATTAAAAAACGTGTCCAGGAAGGCCGCTATGAACCCAACGGCGGTGCATATGTAGAAAGCGACGGCAATATTCCCGGCGGCGAATATCTGATCCGCCAGTTCCTGTGGGGTATGAATTATACCCGTGAGAAATTCGGTTACAGTTCCAACGCTTTCTTCCTGCCCGACAGCTTTGGTTTCAGCGCGGCGCTGCCTCAAATTTTGCAGGGCTGTGAAATTCCCTATTTCTTGACGACCAAAGTGGGCTGGAACGATACAAATATGTTCCCTTATGACACGTTTTATTGGGAAGGCATAGACGGATCGCAGGTGCTGACGCATTTTAACTGTACAGAAGGCGGTACCACACCGAAATGCCTGATTCCCCGGATCTGTGCTCCCGGTAAAGAGGGCATCAGCCAGAAAGGGGTTACCGATGCCCGGCTGATCTCCTTTGGCCACGGCGATGGGGGTGGCGGTCCGGAGCCGGTTATGTTGGATATGGCCAAACGAGTTAAGGATCTCAACGGCGTACCCCGCGCCGAGTATACAACGGTCGGCCAGTTTATGCGGGATCTTGAACGCGATATTATTCATCCCAATGTCTATCGCAATGAACTGTATTTGGAACTCCATCGGGGAACCTATACCAATCAGCATACTATTAAGCGCAATAACCGCAAAGCGGAAATTGCGATTCATAATGCCGAACTCTATACTGTGGAAAAGGCCATTGCTGACAACACCACGGCCTCCGGGGAACCGATTGCCCCGCTTCTGGAAACGCTGCTGGTCAACCAGTTCCACGATATCCTGCCGGGAACCTGTATCGCGCCGGTCCACGATCGGTCGATCCGGGAAACGACAGAGGTCATTGCTAAAGCCGGTGACCTGACCCGTGGCCTGCTAAACGGCATGCCGGCGGAGGATATCCTGAGCGTCAGCAATCCGGTGGGAATTGCCCGCTGCGATGTCGTGGAGATGCCTTGCCTGGAGGGCCGGTACATAGAGGGATGCCGCCAGCAGGTGATTACCCATCGGGATGGGAGCCAGGCGTTGCGGGTGGCCGGAATCGCTCTGCGGCCGTTTGAGACAAAAACCCTCTCGCTGAAAAAAGGCGCTTATGCGCCCCAGCCGTCGCCGTTCCATCTGAATGGCCGGGTATTGACAACGCCGCAGGCAACCGTAACGTTTGACGATAACGGGTATCTATCCTCCTTTATCGACCGGGAGACTGGGCGGGAAGTCAAGGGAAAGGGCCTTAGCCTGAACACCTTCCTGTTTGGTGAGGACGTGCCGCACGCCTGGGACAACTGGGATATCGATGGGGATCTGGAGTTTAAATTAAAAGATTGTGCCCAGCTCGAATCCTTTGAAACTGTAGCGGACGGCGAAGTGGAATACCGTATCCGTACTGTCTATCGGCTGTCGGATAAGAGTAAGATTTATCAGGATATGATTTTTTACGCGGATACGCCGCGGATTGACTTTGAAACGGCTATTGACTGGCATGATAAGCACCGTTTCTTAAAGACCGTGTTTGACACGTCGGTGCGTTCGGATTATGCCACGCAGGAAATTCAGTTCGGCTATGTCCGCCGGCCGACCAGCCGGAATAACAGCTGGGAGCAGGCTAAGTTTGAAGTGGTCAACCATAAGTATACCGACCTGTCTGAAACGCGTTTCGGTGTGGCCGTGTTAAACGACTGCAAGTATGGCGTCAGCCTATACGACAACCGGATTGCTCTGTCGCTTCATAAGGGTGGATGCAAACCCGACCCGCGGGGAGATGAAGGATACCACGAGTGCGTTTACTCGCTGACCCCCCACGCCGGCGCGTTTTCTGCCGGTGCGGTTGTGGAACCGGCCTACGCGCTGAATAATCCGGTGCTGACCTGTGAGGGAACCGTTTCGTATAAGGCGCCGGTTACCGTGGATTCTGACCATGTAATCGTTGAAACCATCAAGCCCTGTGAAAAAGAAGAACGGGCGTTTATTGTGCGGCTGTATGAATGCGAAGGCAGCCAGGCCGTGACAAAGCTCACGACGGGTTTCGACGCTGTCCGCGCGGCAGCGGCCAATATGTTGGAAACGGTTCAGGAACCGCTCCATGCGGAAGAAGGGTGTTATCCCCTGACCTTCCGTCCGTTTGAAATCAAAACGCTTAAGTTCTGGTACTGATATTCTTTTTGTAGTAATAGCCGGACGGCTGTTTTGATATATTGATTTTCAATTGAAAGGCAGGTTAACAAGGTGAAAGCATTTGTGAAACTGATGGCAATCTTTATGGCGCTGTGTATGCTGATGCTCAGCTTCTCGGCGTGTAAAAAAGATCCGGAACCGGAGCCGGAACCTTCGTCTTCGAATGATGATAGTTCCAGCGAACCCAGTTCGGACGACGATGATGACGGCGACGACGTAATCGAAGATGACGATGACGACGATGACGACGAAATTGAGTGGGACGACGAATGGGACGATACGGACGACGACTATGACGATGACGAGGAAGAAGAAGAGCCGACCTATGAGGATATCGCTCTTGAAAAAATGTCTACCCGCATCGCGAAAAATTCCAAGGGGATGACTTCCGACGACCGCACGGTTTTCGTACTTTCACCGATGGACCTGGGCGCCGACAGAACCGGTAAAGAGGACTGTACGGAAATGATCCAGGCATGCCTGACGGTTGTGGGCAACAACGGCGGCGGCACCGTGTATCTGCCAGCCGGTTATTACCGTGTGGAGGATGTTCTGGATATCCCTGCGGGCGTTACCCTGCGCGGCGAATGGATGAGCCCGGATGAGGGCGGCCTTGGCAAGGGTACGATCCTGATGTCCTATGCCAACCGCGGCCTGTCTCAGGATACCGACCCCGGGTTTATCAGCATGAACAGCACTTCCACGCTGCGCAATATCAGCGTATGGTATCCCGAACAAAGCGCGACCAATCCGCAGCCCTATCCGAATACGATCAAGGGTTCCGGCCATACGGTCGTTATGAATGTCACCTTGTATAACTCATATAAAGGCTTCTACAACAACGCGTGTTCTTCTATGCTGATCCGCGGTTTCTACGGTACCGTTCTCAATCAGGGCATCTATGGCTCCGAAGCGTATGATATTCCCCGAATTGAGAAAATCCGTCTAGATACCAAGTACTGGGTGAACAGCGGCCTGCCGAATTCTCCCAAAACCAAGGCGGATATCAGCAAGCTCGAAAACTATACCCGCAATAACGTGATCGGTATCAAGGCCGGCCGTCAGGACTGGGGTTACTGGTACGATATATATACCAATAACGTGCGGTATGCCTGCATGCTGACCAATGGTAACGATTCCATCGGTAAACTGGTTACCCGCAATACTAAAGTGGGTATCTATATCGAGAATATGAGCTATCCGGGCCTGTCGGTCTCGTATTCGGATCTGGATGCCAGCCAGGCGGGTATTTACTACAATTCCAAGGGCAATGAAACGCTGTCCATATCTACCACGACTTTCCGGAATTCGGACAATGCCATTCGGGCGGTCAAAGCGGCGGACTATGGCATCAGCTTGAGCCAGTGTACGTTTGATAGCTGGAACGACAATGCCATCTTTATGGACGGCGGCCATCTGAATGTCAGCAATACCAAGTTTAACGAGCAGAAAGATGTATTCAAGGTCAATAAAAAGGTGGCGCAGGCGGTTCTGGTCGGTAACACGTTCAGCAGCAAATCCACGCTGTTCAATGGCACCGGCTGGAGCGATACGGACAAACGTATTGTCCGGGACGACAAGAACAAAGAGATTATGACCCGGACGGATAACTATAATTATTCGTTTGCCCCTGAGCGTAAGGCTGCGACCAGCAAGGTCTTCGACGTGGCTGATTACGGCGCGAATCCGGTGGGCAGCCCGGAGGAAGTCTCGTCCTCCAAGGATAACACCGGTGCCATTCAGGCGGCGCTGAACGCGGCGAAGAATGCCGGCGGCGGCGTGGTCTATATGAAGGGCGGCTACTACAAGGTGTCGGGCAGTCTCACAATCCCGACCGGCGTAGAACTGCGGGGCACCTTTGAAGGCCCTCACTATGGTAACGGCACGATGGAAGGGACGCAGATCTTTGCCTACGGCGGAAAGAATAACGCCAACGGGACGCCTCTCTTTACCATGCAAAAGAATTCAGGGGCTAACGGCTTCACGGTGTATTATCCGGAACAGGGCCTCAGCGACAAAGCAAAACTGACCAGTGAAAAAGTGAAAGCGTATCCGCCTACCATCCGCGCGAACGCGGGATGCTGGATTCGGAATATCGGCATGCTGGGCGCCTATACCGGCATCGACGCCATGACCAACCGCTGCGACGGCATTGTCATTTCGGATGTGACGGGCGCGGTGATGAACAAGGCGATGATGATGGGCCACGGCACCAACGGCGGCTGGGTACAGAATTTCCACTTCAACTATTCCAGCTGGAGCAACAAATATCCCATGTCGCCGGATGGTTCCGACTCGGGCAATGGCGTGAAGAACGACGAAGGCACGATGGAGTGGACCAGCCGCAGCGACCTGCTGACCGAATATACCGGCCGTACGGTGGTTGGCGTGGAACTCGGCGACTGCAAAAATGTGAACTTCTTCTCCTGCTTCAATATTATCATTCATACCCAGATCAAGCTGATTGAGGACCCCTATACCAAAGGCTCCTTCAAGGGCTCTATGTGGGGCTATGCGTTTGACGCATCGCATGATGGTATCCGCGGTGAGTCCGGCGCTGCCGAACTCAACCTGTACGAGTCCATGGGCGTGTTCAACCAGGATGGCGGCGGTCATAACGTCAACACGACCGAAAAGTTCAAGGGTACCATCAGTGTGTGGAACACCGACTCCTGGAGTGCCAATTCCGCTGGTATTGCGTATGTCAAGGGCGGCACAGTCAACTATGTGCATTGCTTCCCCTGGTGCGTATATAGAGGAGAGGCCTTTGCCGGCGCCACCCTGAATGTATTGGGTACCACTTTTGTCGCCAACAACGACTCTCTGGTTAAGCTGGAGGACGGCACGCAGGTTCGTGTGCCGGATATCACTTACCATGCGGGTGCCAAGGGCAAGGTAATCGGTACCATGAGCTGTAAACAGAATCTCAATGTGGTTATCGAAGAAGGCGCTACTGTTGACAAGAAACTGGTAGGGTTTGAGTATACAGCCCAATAAACTGTGGTTTTACAATACCTCTATCCCGTTGGATGGGGGTATTGGTTTCCCCGCAGGCCCGGAAGCAGGCCTGTGGGGAATATAACATAAGTAAGAAGGAAGGATGAATCGAATGAAAGCAGTAAAACGCCTGCTAGCCGGCTGCATGTCCGCGCTGCTGGCCATGCCCATGTCGGTCATGGGTTCCGCCCTGGCCGCTGATGATCCGGCGCCGGGTATACAGGAGCCGAATCACAAAGTACTGGCGTCCGTATTGGAACGTGGAAGCGCCAATGCTCATGCCAGCGGATACCAGGCCAGCAACAACGGTATGAAAATCAATGTCAAGGGCATCGATCCCACCGTCAGCGAGGAAAATCTGGCCCTGTTTATCAATGTTTATATTGAAAACCGGGACAATCCGGATGACGTTACCCTTTTCGAAGATTCCCAGGGACAGTTCCAATTTGTTAGTTCAATCGACCAGCAGGAAGATGGTTCGTATGTGTATCATCAGGTCTGCTGGAACTGGAACAAGGAAAATAAGTTTAACATCCAGCCGGGTTGGAATACCCTGCAGCTGAATTTCTCCACTGCGGCAAAAGCCGAAGGCTTTGCCGCGGATACCAGCAATATTGATTTGACCAATATCAACAACTTCCGTCTGGCCTTCTGGAATTTTGCGGATTTTGCGGGATACGACCGTTACCGTATCCGCATTGCCGGTGCGACGCTGGTGGATACCCGGTACGAACCGGAGAAACCGCCGGTGTATGACAATACCGATCCGGTAGCCGGCACTTGGTCCAGCCTGTCGGAAGATACCGTGTACACGACGACCAACAGATTCCCGGAAAATACGACTCCCCTTAATACGGGAACCCATACGGCGGATGGCGGCACGATCGACTTGACCGGCCACAATCCAGATAATTTGTATCTTTCCTTTGATCTGTATGCGGTAAATAAAACTCATCCGGACAAAATTGGAGATTACTTCAATTCTGCCCATTTCTGGATCTATTCCAAGGATTCCGCAAACAATTATGCCATGATGAGTATTCGGGATACCTATCCGAGTATAAAACCCGGTGAATGGAATCACTTTGAGCTGCCTTGGAGCAAAATTAGGAACGCGGAAAGAATTGATATTTCCAGTATTGACCGACTCTATCTGTACATTGATAGTGTCAACCATGCGTCTGAGGCGGGCGATACCTTTGAGATGAAGGTGCGCAACGTCAAAATTGTGGATACCACAAACGATCCGGTGGAAATGACCCTGCCAACGCTGTTTGACAGCGGTATGATTTTCCAGCAGGATAAGCCCATAAGCGTATGGGGAACGGCGGAAGCCGGCGATACTGTGACCGCTGAACTGACAAAAGAAGGCGCGTCGGCGCCTGTCGAAACGCTGTCCCCGGTCACCGTCGATGAGAACGGCAATTGGAAAGTGACCTTTAAAGCGTTGGAAGGCGGCTATGATTCTTATAGCATAAAACTGACGAACAAAGACGGCGACGGCCAGGTTCGCAGCGAAAAAGTCCTATCTGATATTCTTATTGGCGAAGTGTGGGTATCGGCCGGCCAGTCGAATATGGCTCTGCCGGTAAACGATGACAGCCAGAAGGACTCTATCCTGTCGAATGCTACTAATAACGACATCCGATTCTATATTGAGCCAAGTTATCCCATTGCCGAGGGGGAAAAGCAGCCCTTGACGCCGGTGGACAGTGTGGCGGGAGCCTACTGGGGTGCCGGTGATGACGCGTTGGCCGTGCAAAGTTTATCTTCGGTAGGCTATGCCTTTGCTGTGCAGATGCAGGAGGCGCTGGATGTGCCGGTCGGCATCCTGCATACCGCTACCGGCGGTACCGTGATCGAAGCGTGGATTTCCCGTGAGGCGGTCGACAGCGATGAGGTCTATAAAAAGTTCTTGGACGATAATGACAAATACTGCGACGAAAACTGGTGGCCGACGCAGGCAAATCGGCAGTCGGCTCTCTACAACCAGAAGATCGGTCCGCTGAAGGGCTATAATGTGGCCGGAACCATCTGGTACCAGGGAGAAAGCAATTCCAGCGAACCGGAAATTTATGACCGCGCTCTGGGCCTGCTTCAGCAGGATTGGAGCAATCTGTTTGGCTTTACCGAGGAAAAAATGCCCTTTATCTTTGCTCAGCTGGCGCCTCATTATTACAGTGCGACCAAGGGCATGAGCGCGTCCACCTATCTGGCTTATACGGCGGAATCCATGTCTAAAGCGTGGGCGGCAAACCCCGATACCATGGGACAGATCGCTATTTATGATTTGCCGCTGACCTATAATAAAGGTAACGGTGATAGCGCTTCAGCGATTCATCCCACGACAAAGACGCCGGTTGGCCAGCGGATGGCTGCCGCCGCGATCAACATGGTATACGGTGGAGAAGGAGAGACCACCTCACCGGTGTACAAAAGCATGGAGATCAAAGGCAGCTCAATAGAAATCACCTTTGACCACGTGGGCAAGGATGGTTTAAAGATCGGCAATGACGCCATTAATCTGCAGGGATTTGCCATTGCTGGCGATGATGGCGTGTTTGTCAATGCCAAAGCGTCTATTACCGGTAAAAACACGGTTAAAGTGTGGAGCGAAGGCGTTGCAGCGCCGAAAAACGTTACGTATGCCTTTACGACCTTTAATATGGCTGGCAATCTGGCCGGATCTGATGGATTTGCGGCCATTCCATTCCGCACTACGACCGATACGGTCGACAGCAAGCTGTTCCACGGCAACGACTGGATCTATGCGGATGGTGAGGTCTGGGCGGCATCGGATTCGACGGTTAAATTTGAGGAAGCCACTTTCCGTGATTTGTGGACCGTGGCGGAAAATGGTGCAACCCACAGCTATGATACCGCTGTCAAAGCGGAAGGTAAGGCTTCGCTGAAAGTGGCCTATACCGGTAGCACGGCCACGATCGCGCCGGTTCTTGGTAAGTATCGCAGCCTTGAAAACCAGTTTGAAAACTTTGGCGTGCTGACAGCCCAGCTGAAGAACCCGGATAGCCGTGCCAAACAACTGAAGCTCGTGCTGCAGTCGGGCGGAAAAACGTATACAGCCGGCGAGGCGGTTACGCTGGCAGCCGGTAGTGACTTTACCCGCTATGATTTCTCGCTCACCAACCTGACGGCTGCTGATGGTGCAGCGGCTGCTGATGTCCAGACGATCCTGAAAAACGTAACGGCTTTGCAGTTTGTAGTGACCGATACGGCAGCCGGTTCGGTATATCTGGACGACATCGGGTTTGCGGTTACCCTGGAGCAGCCGACGTACACGCTGGGAGATATCGACGGCAAAGACGGCGTGACGGCGTCGGATGCGCTGTTGGCGCTTCAGGCGGCGACGCAGAAGATTACCCTGACGGGGAACGAGCTGCTGGCGGCGGATGTTGACGGTGATACAGAGGTCACCGCTTCTGACGCGCTGCTGATCCTGCAATTTGCTACCCAGAAAATTACGCAGTTCCCGATAAAGTAATCATGTAACGCCTATTCAAAGCAAAAGCCCCCGGCAAGTCATT
>URYP01000009.1 GCA_900552115.1 uncultured Oscillospiraceae bacterium
CGGCGGGGTTCCGCCGCGGCGCTTTTATGCCGATGGGTACGGGAGAGCAGGAAGCGGGCAGACCTGTCGTTTATGTAGGCCGGCCGTCCATCCCCAGACCAAAACTGATTTGCAGCGCCTGGTTGACCCTCACCATAGAATCGTCGTCCAAGCGGCCCATCCGCTCTTTCAGACGCCGTTTGTCCAGCGTGCGGATCTGTTCCAGCAGGACAATACTGTCCCGCTGCAGGCCGCTGTCGGTCGAATGCAGCTGGATATGGGTGGGCAGACGCGCTTTGTCCTTCTGGCTGGTGATAGCGGCAGCAATGACCGTAGGGCTGAAGCGGTTCCCCACATCGTTCTGCACGATCAATACCGGACGGATGCCGCCCTGCTCCGAGCCGACAACCGGACTGAGATCGGCATAAAATATATCGCCTCTGTGTACGTTCATAATGTCGTCTCCTAAACTGAAATCTTACAGTTTTATTGTTGGCTGTAATCCGCATTTTATACAACGCTTCATTTTCAGTTTATGCTCGTCCCGGCCGGGGGTGTAGACAACCGGTCAAAGTTTAGGAGAGACGCCGGCGATTAACGGTTGGTCACGATGATTTGCAGCCCTTCCATTACGTCCAATGCCGCTTCGTGCAGATGGGCGTCTCCGCCCGCCACGCAGGCTGCGTCGACTACGATCGGCGTTTCTGGCTGCGCCACCTGGGCCAGTATGGCGTTGCTGACGACGCAAATGAAAGAAACGACGCCCACCAGCTCGATTTGATCAAAGGGATGCGTGCGCAGATAATCAAACAGGGAATCGGAGCCATAGGTGCTTTTAATAAAGCAAAGATCGCTGCCCTGCCGCGCATCGCCCAGTTTACCGAACAAAGCCCAGCCGGGCGTGTCCCGCACAGTATGAACGACGGGCAGGTGCCGTCCCTCCTGTGTTTCAAGATAGGATTCGTCATGGGTGTCCAGTGTGAAAGCGACGGTATCCCCCGCCCGGTGATACGCGTCAATTTTCTCCGCAATGGGCTGTTCCAGCGCCGCGGCTCCCGGAAATCCCAGCGAACCATCCACGAAATCCTTTTGATAATCGACAACGACCAGCAATTTGCTCATAATGGCCCCCTCCTCATAATAGATACGGCGCCGCCGGTTCCCCCGACAGCGCCGCTGATTTTATCCCCTGTTCAGCAGGGTATGGAACGCCTTGTGCGCCATGAAAACGTCCAGCTTGGCAACGACTTCATACGGCGCGTGCATGGACAATACCGGTACGCCCATATCCACCGTATCCACATCGAGATTAGCGATATATTTAGCCACCGTGCCGCCGCCGCCCATATCCACCTTGCCCAGCTCGCCCGACTGCCACAGCACCTGATGCTCGTTCATCAGCCGCCGGATCAGGCCCATCAGCTCCGCCGACGCATCGTTGGTACCGGATTTTCCGCCGGAACCGGTGTATTTGGTGATGGTCACGCCGCCGTTGAGCTGCGCGCAGTTACGGGCTTCCACCACATCCGGATAGATCGGATCCATGGCGACGTTGACGTCCGCCGACAGGCAGACCGACCGGGACAGGACATGGCGGCCTTCCGCCCCAAACATAGCCGCCAGATCGCCGATGAAATAGGGCAGGAAGGCGGACTGCATGCCGGTGTTGCCGTCCGAACCGATTTCTTCCTTATCGGCCAGCAGGGTAACAGCGGTATACGCCGGGACGCCGGTGTGCAGGATCGCGGTCACCGCCGGATAGGCACAGACGCGGTCATCGTGACCATAAGCGGCGATCATGCTGCGGTCGAAGCCGAGGTCGCGCGCCCGGAACGCCGGTACGATCTCCAGCTCGGCGGAGAGAAAATCCCCCTCGACGATGCCGTACTTTTCATGCAGGATATTCATAATGTTCAGCTTTACCAGATCGCTGCCCTCGCCGCCGGGGAAAGGACGGGAGCCAATCAGCAGGTTCAGGTCTTCGCCCTTGACGATCTGGGGCGCGGGGCGTTTCATCTGCTCGGCACCCAAATGGGGCAGCAGGTCGGTAACGCAGAAAATGGGATCGGCCGGGTCCTCGCCCACCCGCACGGATACTTTGGCGCCGTCACCGCGCACGATTACGCCGTGTAGAGCCAGGGGAATCGCCGTCCACTGGTATTTTTTAATGCCGCCATAGTAGTGGGTATCAAAATAGGCGAGCTGCTTATCCTCATATAACGGATTGGGCTTGAGATCCAGCCGCGGCGAATCGATATGCGCCGCCGCGATGGATACGCCGTCGGTGATGGGGCGGGATCCAATCACCGCCAGGATGAGCGCTTTTCCCCGGTTGTTCACATACACCCGGTCGCCGGGTTTGAGGGACGCTTGGCGGTCAAAGGGGACGAATCCCGCCTCCTCAGCCATTTTTACCGCCTCTGTCACGGCTTCCCGTTCGGTTTTGGCCGCGTCCAGAAACGTTTTATAGGCGGCGCAGTACTCCTCCGCTTCCTCGATCTGATCGGGGCTCATAACGTCCGCCGCGTGTTTCTGTTTGCAGAACAGAGCTTCTTTCAGGGCTTCCGCTTCCGTTTTCTCACTCATGCGTCGTTCATCCTTTCAAATACACTAGAATTGGTTCGGTTCCGTCGAAGACAACATTCCTACGTGAAAAAATGGCTTTCACGTTATGGCCTACTTATTGTATTTCATATAGCTCTCGATAGGTCTCCTGCGTTTGCAGCACTTTCAGGACGTATTTCCGGGTCTCGTCATAGGGAATGTCGGCCAGCGTTTCCCCATCCTGGGAATACCGGTCGTCCTCCAGCCAGTTCAGCACGGTTGTCCGACCTGCGTTATACGCCGCGAGCAGGGTGGCCGTGCTGGTAAAATCCTCACGCAGCAAATGGATCACATAGATGCCGTACTGAATGTTAACCTCTGGCTCAAACAGGTCGTCAACATTTAGGTCGCTGTCCAGCGTTCCCATCCGGTACCGGGCCCAGTGAAAGGTATCCTCGGTCAACTGCATCAGTCCCACTGCGCCGGCCGCTGAGACAGCATCCGGAGAAAAAGAACTTTCCGTAAACATAACCGCATACGCAAGCGAAGGGTCTACTTCATATTGTGCGGCGTATTTCTCCACATATTCACGATAAGGGAGCGGATAGGCCGTTTTGGTAAAATGATCGTAGCCTTTATGTAAGGCGATCACGCAAATAGCGGCCAACAGCAGCAGGCAGATGCCTGTTATGATAAACCGGCGAATGCGCCGCCGTTTCATCCTCTGCGCTTTCGTCACCTGGCCCACTCCCGGATTTGTACGGCCAGCTCCTCCGCCTGTCGGCGCAGCTGCGCCAGATCCCCTTCGTTGCGAAGGGTGATCGAAGCGCGGGTGGTATAATAATCCTCCTCTTGCTGGGCGGACATGCGCGCTTTAGCCTGCGCTTCGGTCAGTTCGTCCCGCTGGCGAATCCGTTCCAGCCGCATGGCGGCGGGAGCCACAACCGCTACCGTCAGGTCGCAGATGGCTTCCATACCGCTTTCGAACAGCAGCGGCGCGTCAATAACCGCGATCCGTTCCCGCATCTGTTCAAACTGCATCAATATATTATTTGATAAATCGATAATGCGCGGATGGGTAATCGCGTTCAGCTTGGCTGTGTCTTCCGGCGTGGCGAAGGCACGTTTCGCAAGCTGGCGGCGGTTCAGCGTCCCGTCCTCGTGCAAAATATCCTCGGAAAATTCGGCCACCAGTTCCTCAAGCGCCGGCTGGCCGGGTTCCACCACCCGGCGGGCCAGCACATCCGCATCGATCATGGGAAAATGCTGGTCTTTCCATACGCGGGCCACTTCGCTTTTACCCGACCCGGTGGGACCGGTTAGTCCCACGACATAAACTTTATCTGTCAAGAGTCAACACCTCAAATCCTGCAGCTCTCAAAATTCGGTTATATACGGCCAGGCCGACGCCCTCCGGTGACGGACAGGCGGCGTATACCAGGGAGGCGCCCCGGTCGTCCAGCTCGCGCAAAGCGTCGAACAGGCGGCGTGCCTGTTCCTCCGCGTTGTCCCGCCGGCCGTACGTCAGGCAAGGGACCGCCAGTGCTCGCTCCTCGCCGTCAAAACACAGGGCCATCAGGCCGGCCGCCCCTGCGGCGGCATGCTCGTTGACGAAGGCGGCAAACGCCGCCGGAGAGGATTTCACCAGGATCACTTTGGCGCGGGGCGCGTAATGTTTGTATTTCATGCCCGGCGAGGCGGCCCGCGCGCCTTCGGCCAGCGGCTGGGTTACCGCTGGGTCGACGGCGGCCCGGCATCCGGCGCTCTCCAGCATGGCGGGGGTGATGCCGCCGGGGCGCAGGATGCGCACGGTGTCGCCGTCAAACGTCACCACCGTGGATTCCAGTCCCACCGCGCAGGGGCCGCCGTCCACAATTGCCGGAATACGGCCCGCCATATCGCGCATGACGTGCGCGGCGGTGGTGGGACTGGGACTCCCTGACAAATTGGCCGAGGGGGCGGCCAGCGGCAGTCCCGACGCCCGGATTAGCGCCCGCGCCGCCGGATGGGACGGTATGCGGATCGCCACCGTGTCCAGTCCGGCGCTTACGCAGCCGGGGATACGGGCAGAGCGGGGAAATATCATGGTCAGCGGCCCTGGCCAGAAGGCGGCCGCCAACCGCCTGGCGGCGGCAGGAATAGCGGTCACAAGAGAGTCTATTTCACAAAACTCCGCGACATGCACAATCAGCGGATTATCCTGCGGACGGCCTTTGGCTTTGAAAATCCGGCCTACCGCCTCTTCGTTGGTCGCGTCGGCTGCCAGGCCGTAAACGGTTTCGGTGGGCATGCCCACCGATTCCCCCCGTTTGAGACAGGCGGCCGCGAACGCGATATCGTCCGGAGAATCCGTCAACATCCGGGTTTGATAGACCGTCATGATTCATCACCTGCCGCCTGCAATTTTTCCGCCCGTTCCGCTGTTATCAGCGCATCGATGATATCGTCCAGGTCACCGTCCATGATGGCGTCGATGCGGTAAAGGGTCAGCCCGATCCGATGATCGGTCACCCGGCCCTGCGGAAAGTTATAGGTGCGGATACGCTCGTTGCGGCTGCCGGTGCCAACCTGCGACCGACGGTCAGCGGCGATGGCCGAGGCCTGTTCGGCCTGCTTGCGCTCCAACAGTCGGGAACGCAGCACCCGCATGGCCTTATCCTTGTTTTTAAACTGGCTGCGTTCGTCCTGGCACTCCACCACCAGCCCGGTGGGCAGATGGGTAATGCGGATTGCGGATTCTGTCTTATTGATGTGCTGCCCGCCCGCGCCGCTGGAACGGTAGGTATCGATCTGGAGGTCGGCGGGGTTGATGTCTATTTCCACTTCGTCGGCCTCGGGCAGCACCGCCACCGTGGTGGTGGAGGTATGCACCCGCCCGCCCGATTCGGTTTCGGGAACTCGCTGTACCCGATGCACGCCGCTCTCAAATTTCAGCCGGCTGTAGGCGCCGCTGCCGGAAACCATAAAACTGATCTCCTTATACCCGCCCAGTTCGGTTTCGTTGCAGCCAACCAGCTCGGTCCGGAATCCCTTGGACTCGGCATACATGGTATACATCCGGTAGAGGGATGCCGCAAACAGGGCCGATTCCTCGCCGCCCGCGCCGCCGCGGATCTCCATGATCACGCTGCGGTCGTCATTAGGGTCGCGGGGGAGAAGCAAGAGCTTGAGTTCCTCCGCGCAGACAGCCGTTTTTTCCTTGCTTTCGGCCAGCTCTTCCTCAGCGAGCTGGCGCATGTCTTTATCCAGCCCCCCGGCGTTCAGCAGGGACAGCGCTTCTTCCCCCTGCCGCTCGGCGGCCTTGAATTCACGGTATTTCAGCACGATGGGTTCCAACTGGCGGCTCTCTTTCATCAGCTGCTGGTATTCCTCGACATGGGAGACCACCGCGGGGTCGTATAGCCGCTGTTCCATTTCCATATAGCGCTTTTCCACTTGGACCAATTGATCAAACACAGACGGCGCCTCCTTTATCGGTGTATTTTTTTAATACGGCGTTCTATTTTAAGGCGGGGCACCATAAATTCATGGCCACAGCCGTCGCATTTCAGGCGAAAGTCCATACCGACCCGCAGCACGGTAAAAAACGCCGCGCCGCAGGGATGCGGCTTTTTCATTTCCAGCTTATCGCCCACCTGAATATCCATAAGCGGCAACCCGCCTTTCCAGCAAAATTGTGTGCCTCCGGCTCTTCAGGACGGAGCATGATGTATCAAAATCTAGCACAGATGGCCCCAGCCTTTTGGGACGGAGACTATCGTACTTGGGATTCGCACAGACCAGAAGAATGACGGTGGCGGCGGCAGCCGCCGGGAGGCGCTGTGCGCCGAGAGGCATTCTTCCATTGGCTCCGGCCTTTTGGGTCGGAGACTATTGTACCATGATTTCCCTATTTGCGCAACCGGTCGGCCAGCGCCGGGTCAGGGTCAACATAGGCGGTCTGGTTGGTCGTGTAAATCACCATCCCCGGCTTGGCGCCGTTTGGTTTTTTGACATATTTCACCGGCGTATAATCCACCGGCACCTGTCGGGAGTCAGCAGCGCGGGAATGCAGCGCCGCCAGGACCGATGCCTGTTCCAGTGTGCGGGGGGGCG
Organism: uncultured Oscillospiraceae bacterium; assembly: GCA_900552115.1. Taxonomy (GTDB): domain Bacteria; phylum Bacillota; class Clostridia; order Oscillospirales; family Acutalibacteraceae; genus UMGS1474. Next base: position 6,619 of record URYP01000009.1, read on the forward strand.
GCTCCTGCCCGCCAGTAACGACGATCACATGCGATCCGGGAATGTTTTTCGTGTGCATCCAAATATCGCCGCCCCGGGCGGTTTTGGTCGTCAACCGGTCATTTTGCAGGTTGTTGCGTCCCACCAGGATCAGGAACCCGTCATCGGAGACGAATTCCATGGGCTTCAGCGGCGCCGGCGGCTTTTGCCGCCCGCCCTGCCGGCGCAGGTATCCGCCGGCGGCCAGTTCCTCACGCAACTCACCCAGTTCCCGCACAGACCGGGCGCGGGAGAGAGCATCGAAGACAGAATCGATATACTGCAATTCCTTTTCACCGGAGGCTATCTGCTCGGCCAGAACCTGCTCGGCCGTCTGCGCCTTGCGGTAATTTTTATAGTATTTCTGCGCGTTGGCCGCCGCGGACAGCGCCGGGTCGAGCGGCACCCGGATGGGTGCGCAGTCGGGATCAAAATAATTGACCAGTTCCGCTTCCTTGGCGCCCTTAGGAATGGCGTGCAGATTGGCGTTGATGATATCTCCATACAGGCGGCTCTGATCCCGCTTGCCCGACTGGCTCAGTTCTTCCCTCTGGTGCGCGATCTTACGGACGATCCGGTCGGACGTGTTGGTGAGCAGGCGCAAGATGTCGTGGGAACGCTGCTTCATCCGTTCGGCCTCGTCCTTTTCAGCGTAAAAGGAATCGAGCAGGGCAGAGAAGCTGCCGACCTCCTGCCCTATAGCAGCCAGACCGTACTGTGTAATCGGCAGGTAGCTGAAATCCAGCGGCACGCCGCTTTTTGTCAGCAGGTATGGCACCGCGCCTTCGCCGGTTTCCACCACCGTTTTGACCCGGCCGGCGGCAAACAGCAGCCGGTCGGTCTGCGCATCGCTGAGCTGCGATACCGGCGTGTCGGCGCCGCGAGTGGCATAGTGCGACAGTTCCCGGCAGACGAGGGGCGACAGTCCCTGTGAAACGCCCAACAGCGCTTTGGAGAGCGGCCCGTCCGGGCCGTTTTTAATCGCGGTCAACAAATCCTCTGGCGTCTGAATGGACAGGTCGATCCGGCCGGCAGGCAGGGGCGGCGGGGCGTAGGGAAGTCCCGGCAGAAGGGGACGCACCGATGACATATCCCAGTCTACCCGTTTGATCGCATCCAGTATTTGTCCGTCCGGCCCCACCAAAATGATATTGCTGTGCCGCCCCATAATTTCCACGGCCAGGGTCAGCCTTACCGGGTCGCCCAAATCGCTGATGCAGTCAAAATCCAGGTATAGGGCCCGTTCCAGCCCCGGCTGGCGGATATCCGCCAACCGCCCGCCGGTTAACCGTTTACGCAGCAGCATGCAGAACATGGGCGGGGCGGCTGGATTTTCGGGTACGCAGTCCGTTAAATGAACCCGGGCCGCCCCTACACGGGCGGACAAATACAATTTGTACGTGCCGCCGCGGCCGCGCAGGGCCAACACCAGCTCCTCGCGGGCTGGCTGATGAATCTTATCAATCCGTACGTCCTGAGAAAGGGTTTGTAACAGTTCGCGCCGGATACATTGTAAAAATACGCCGTCAAAAGCCATAGTCGTCGTTCATCCTTTCTCAGTACAATACAACCTTTAAAGCCCTGCGGATGGACAAATCGTCGTATAGGGCGGCTGATCCAGAAACGTCATCACGGCCAGTGTGGGAAACGCCGCCGCTGTTTCACGGCTCAACACATCGGCAATGCCCGCTTCGGTAAAATAGTGCCCACCATCCAAGGCGGCGACGCCGGCCGCGGCAAACGCCAGCCATTCGTGATGCTTGATCTCCCCGGTTAATACCGCGTCAACTCGTTCTGTGAGCGGCAGCAAACAGTCCGCACCGCTGCCACCGCACAAAGCGACGGTGGCAATAGCGGTTTTGCCGCCTTCAGCCATACGGACGGCGGTGTGCAGCCGCTGAGCCACATGAGCGGCAAATGCGTCCGGCGACAGGGGCACGGGCAGGGAGGCAAACCGACAGAGACCGTCGGGAGCCGTGCCGGTGACCGTCCAGCCCAACTGGTTGGCCAGCCGGTCGTTGACACCGCCCGCCGCCTTGTCGAGATTGGTGTGCAGACAGAGCGCGGCAATGCCATTAGAGGCCAGCCGATAGGGAACGCTGTCCGCGTCCATACGCCGCAGAGGGGAGAAAATCACCGGATGGTGGCTGATGATCAGCTCCGCCCCCATCCGTTTGGCCTGCTCGACCGCGCCCGGTGTAACGTCCAGTGTGGTGAGTATATGGGTCACCGGCGCGTCGGGACTACCTACTAGCAGGCCGGGGTTATCCCAGTCCTCCGCGGTATCCAATGGCGCTTTTTGTTCCCAGTAATTCATGATATCCCGTATGTTCATAAGGATTCCTCCAATTGTCGGATCAGCCGGGCCAGCCGGTCGGCTTCCTCCGTAAGTCCAGCCAGCCGGCGTCCTTTTTCCTGCTGGTGCAGGCGCCATATTTCCTTTTTTAAAAACGGCTGTCCCGCCGTACCCAGTGCGCCGCGATACCAGGCAGCCTCGTCGTATACCGGCGGGTCGCCGGTATAAACAGCGGTCATCACCGTATACAGATGCGTCCCGTCCTCCACCACGCGTTCCTCCCGGATGGCAAAACCGTGTGTAAGGAGATACCCGCGCAGTTTTTCCGGGCGGGTCATGGGCTGCAGAACCAGGAGATAGCGGGGCGCGCGCACCCAGGGAGCGGCATCCAGAATCGCCGCGATGGTTTCCCCGCCCATCCCCGCAATGACGATATCGTCGGCTTCGTCCGGAGCCAAACAGGAAAGCCCGTCTCCCAGCCGGACAGCGATACGATTCTCCAGCCCAGCCGCCTCCGCGTGGCGCCGGGCGGACGCAGCCGGCCCCGGCCGGATATCTGTGGCGATGGCCGACGGGCAAAGCCCCGCCTGTACCAGATGCAGGGGCAGGTAGGCATGATCGGTGCCGATATCGGCTATCCGGCTGCCAGGCCGCACCATGGACGCGGCGCACCGCAGGCGTTTATCGAGCATCGTGGACGCTCCTTTCCTGGTAATGCAACAAAAGATTCCCCGCCCACCCGAAGCCGGCGAAGAATCTTTTGGAGATAAAAAACCTATTTGCTCATGTGCGCGTTGATTTTGGCGACCAGCTCATCACAGTCCACACCGTGCACCTGACAGGCCTGCTCCAACGATTCTCCGCGGGCGGAAGGGCAGCCCAGGCAGTGCATGCCCATCTCCAGGAAATACTGCGCGGTGGTTTGGTCCTGATCCAGAATGTCCCCGATCAGCGTGTCTTTTGTAATCATTTGACTCATCCTTTCTTTAAAAAACCGTTGCCATATACGTAGCAACCGGGAAAAGCGCGGTTGGGATTACGCACGGTTATGCAGCGTTTTCCCTTGATTAGTATGGAAATTCGGCCCGCGGTTATTCCGTTTTGGCCTGATAGGCAAGCGTTAACAGGCTGTCGCCGAGATGAACATTTTCTACGTTTGCCTCCGGATAATCGAACGCAATGTCGTAATGGCTGAAATTCCAGAAGCTGTGAATGCCAAGGGTAGTCAGCCGCTTCACCATCGCGGCTGCGGCCTCCTTGGGAATGCACAGAATAGCGATAACCGGCTGATGTTCCCGACAGAAATCCTCGAGCTGATCAGTGGGCAGTACGTCCCGTTCCTGTATACGGGTGCCGATGATGGACGGGGAATCGTCAAAAATGCCTGCCAGATGGATGCCGCGGATATCAAAATTGATATGGTTGGCAATCGCACAGCCCAAATTGCCCGCCCCGATCAGAATCGTATCCGCCGGGCGGTCCACACCCAGGATATGGCCGATCTCGCTGTACAGCTGTTCCACCATATACCCGTATCCCTGCTGTCCGAACCCGCCGAAACAGTTGAGATCCTGCCGGATCTGGGAGGCTGTCAGGCCCATGCGGGTGGCCAGATCACGGGACGAAATGCGGGTGACGCCGTTCTGCATCAGATCGAACAGAAACCGATAATACCGGGGCAGCCGGCGGATAACCGACATGGATATGGATTGATGTTTTGCCATGGACTGTAAGCCCCTTTTCTGCCGTGAAATCAGTGTTTGTTTTGCTCGCGGGTGTAATCCAGCAGCCCGCCGGCCAGCAGCATGTCGATCTGGCGCTGGGAAAAACCGGTTTTCAGCGGGATACGGTCGCCGGTTGTGTTGTCCACCAGCTCTACCGGTTCACCGTTCGCCAGTTTTTGCCGGATGCCGGGAAGGCTCAGTTCGTCACCGAACGATACCTTGTCGTAGTCGGCCTCGTTTTCAAAGGTGAGGGGCAAAATGCCGGCGTTAATCAGGTTGGCGACATGGATGCGGGCGAACGATTTAACAACGACCGCTTTGATGCCCAGATACAGGGGCGCCAGCGCGGCGTGTTCGCGGGAGCTACCCTGTCCGTAGTTGGAACCGCCAATGATAATGCCGGCCCCTTCTTTTTTGCAGCGGGCCGGAAATTCCGGATCGCAGCGGGTAAAGCAGTGCTCGGAAATGGCGGGGATGTTGGAACGCAGCGGCAGAATTTTGGCGCCGGCCGGCATGATATGGTCGGTGGTGATATTGTCCTCCACCTTAAGCAGGACCTTGGCGGTTATGCTCTCGGGCAGGGGAGACGTCTGCGGGAAGGGCTTGATGTTGGGACCGCGCACAATGTCTACACGGTCCATGTCGGCCTCGTCCGCAGGAGAAATAATCATGTTGTCGTTAATCAGAAAGTGCTCCGGCATGGTCACGGAAACCGGCTCGCCCAGCGTCCGCGGGTCGGTAAATACGCCGGTGAGGGCGGAAGCCGCCGCTGTTTCGGGGCTGACCAGATAAACCTGGCCGTCCGCCGTACCGGAACGGCCCTCAAAATTGCGGTTAAAGGTGCGCAGGGACACGCCCTTTGAATTGGGGGACTGGCCCATGCCTATGCAGGGACCACAGGCGCATTCCAGAATCCGGGCTCCGGCGGCGATCAGGTCGGCCAGCGCGCCGTTTTCGGCCAGCATGTTGTAAACCTGTTTGGAACCGGGCGCGATGGACAGGCTCACGTCAGGATGAACGGTCTTGCCTTTCAGGATCGCAGCGACCTTCAGCATATCCATCAGCGAAGAGTTGGTGCAGGAGCCGATGCAGCACTGGTCCACTTTCATGGTGCCCAATTCCTCGACGGGCTTGACGTTGTCGGGCGAATGGGGGCAGGCCGCGAGCGGGCGGAGGGCAGACAGGTCGATTTCCACTACCTCGTCGTAAACCGCGTCCTCGTCGGGGGCCAGCGCCACCCAGTCCTGTTCCCGGCCCTGCGCCTTCATAAACGCGCGGGTCACATCGTCCGAGGGGAAGATGGAGGTGGAAGCGCCCAGCTCCGCGCCCATGTTGGTGATGGTGGCGCGTTCCGGCACCGTCAGGGAGGTCACGCCGTCCCCGCCGTATTCAATAATTTTACCCACGCCGCCCTTAACGGACAGGATGCGCAGTACCTCGAGGATAATATCCTTAGCCGCCACCCAGGGCTGTAGCTTACCGTGCAGGTTGACCCGCACCATCTTCGGCATGGTGATATAATAAGCGCCGCCGCCCATGGCCACGGCCACATCCAGGCCGCCCGCGCCGAACGCCAGCATGCCGATGCCGCCGCCGGTGGGGGTGTGGCTGTCCGACCCGATCAGGGTTTTGCCGGGAATGCCGAACCGCTCCAGATGCACCTGGTGGCAGATGCCGTTGCCCGGACGGGAAAAATACAGCCCGTGCTTTTTACAGACCGACTGAATGTAGCGATGGTCGTCCGCGTTTTCAAACCCGGTTTGCAGGGTGTTGTGGTCGATATAGGCAACCGAACGCTCGGTTTTGACACGCGGCACGCCCATGGCTTCAAATTCCAAGTAGGCCATGGTGCCGGTCGCGTCCTGTGTCAGCGTCTGGTCGATTTTCAATCCGATTTCGCTGCCGGGCGTCATGTCGCCGGACAGCAGGTGGGAAGCAATCAGCTTCTGTGCGAGAGTGTACCCCATCTTTAATCAACTCCTGTGTTCGTCATAATATGATATTATGACAAACCGACGCGGATTTGTCAATCTTTTAACACATGGCATGGCAAAATTTAACCGATTATTCACGAATCCGCTGCGGCTTTACGGCGTGGCTTGGGAGGCTGCCGCACGTGCGCAGTCGATCCGGAAAGGGTCGAAAAATCCGCGAAAATAGGGCAAAGGAATCGGCTGGAAATCGCCGGCCATGGCTTGCACTTGCGCGGGTTATATGATAGAATAATAAGAACTGCACGGGAGCGATTTCCCGACAGCAGGGGCCAGGCAACGGCTGGCCAAAGGAACGGGAGGTCCTGTATTTGCGGATAGGAATAGATATCGGGTCGACCACCGTTAAGGTGATTCTGCTCGATGATAAGGATACCATTTTGTTTAAATCGTACGAACGGCATATGTCCAAGGTGCGGGAAAAAACCGCCGAAATGCTGCGGGAGCTGGAGCCGCGCATGAAAGGCCAAATGGTGCGGGCGGCCATTACCGGCTCGGCCGGGCTGGGCGTCGCCAAGGCGGCGGGGCTGGAGTTTGTCCAGGAGGTATTCGCCACTGCCGGCGCGGTGGAGCGGTTTGTCCCGGATACCGACGCCGTGGTGGAGCTGGGTGGCGAAGACGCCAAAATCATCTTTTTTTCCGGCGGCCTGGAGGAGCGGATGAACGGCTCCTGCGCGGGCGGAACCGGCGCGTTTATCGACCAGATGGCCACTCTGCTGGGTGTGACGGCCGACGAGCTGGACCAGCTCAGCCTGAAGCATGAAAAAATATACGCCATCGCCTCGCGCTGCGGGGTGTTTGCCAAAACCGATATCCAGCCGCTCCTTAATCAGGGCGCGCGGAAAGAGGATATTGCCGCCAGCATATTCCAGGCGGTGGTCAACCAGACCATAGCCGGGCTGGCGCAGGGCCGGCAGATTAAGGGCAAGGTGCTGTTCCTGGGGGGGCCCCTGTTTTATCTTCAGGGCCTGCGCGAGCGTTTTGTCGAAACGCTGCGCTTGTCTGAAGAAGACGCGGTGTTCCCGGAAAACGCCGAGGTGTTTGTGGCTGTCGGCGCCGCCTGTTACGCGGGCGACAACAGCGCGGACATGACCTTTGACGAGCTGCTGCGGCGCATCGATAACGCTTCCGCGCAGGTGAGCACCACCAACACGCTGGAACCGCTGTTCCGGGACGAGGCTGAATATGAAGAATTTGCGGCGCGGCACGCCAAAGCCGCCCCTCCGGCCACGGAGCCCGACCGGTATACCGGTGACGCCTACCTCGGCATCGACGCCGGGTCCACCACCACCAAACTGGCGTTGATCTCGCCGGACGGCGGACTGCTGTATACCTACTACGCGTCCAACGAGGGCAATCCGGTGGCGGTGGTCAAGGAGCAGCTCGCGGAAATTTATCGCCGGTTCGGCGGCCGCATCACCATCAAGGGCAGCGCGGCCACCGGTTACGGGGAAGACCTGATCAAGAACGCGTTTCATGTGGACGAGGGCCTGGTGGAAACCATGGCGCATTACCGCGCCGCGCGGCATTTTAACCCGCAGGTCGATTTTATCATCGATATCGGCGGGCAGGACATGAAATGCTTTAAAATACGGGGCGGCGCTATCGACAGCATCATGCTCAACGAGGCCTGCTCCTCGGGCTGCGGCTCGTTTATCGAAACGTTTGCCAAAGCGCTGGGTTATGATATCGCCAGCTTTGCCAAACTCGGCCTGCTCGCCAAACGCCCGGTCGACCTGGGGTCCCGTTGCACCGTGTTCATGAATTCGTCGGTGAAACAGGCACAGAAGGAGGGGGCCAGTGTGGAGGATATCTCCGCCGGCCTGTCCATGAGCATTGTAAAAAATGCCATTTATAAAGTCATACGCGCCGCCGATCCGTCCGAACTGGGCGAACACATTGTGGTGCAGGGAGGGACATTCCTCAATGATGCGGTGTTGCGCAGCTTTGAATGGGAGCTGGGGGCGCAGGTGGTGCGGCCCACAATAGCCGGTATCATGGGCGCTTACGGCGCGGCGCTGGACGTGCGGGACGTACGGCAGAAAACGGCGGCCGGCGAGGTATCCGGGCTGCTGTCCGCGGAAGAGCTGAAAACGTTTGTCCATACCTCCAAGTCCGTTCCCTGCGGCATGTGCGGCAATCACTGCCAGCTGACAGTCAATACCTTTGGCGGCGGCCGCAAATTCATTTCCGGCAATCGTTGTGAACGGCCTCTGGGCAAGGGGGAGCAAAAGCAGATCCCTAACCTGATGAAAGAAAAATACGAGTATCTGCGGGGGTTAAAGAATACCAGAGGCGGCCGTGGGAAAATTGGTATCCCGATGGTGCTCAATCTGTATGAAAATCTGCCCTTCTGGCAGGCGTTTTTTAATGCGCTGGATTATGAGGTCGTCCTGTCGCCCGAATCCTCCCGCAGCCTGTACGCGGCGGGACAGCACACCATTCCCTCGGACACGGCCTGCTATCCGGCGAAGCTGTCCCATGGGCATCTCGAGGCGCTGCTGCGCCGGGATGACCTGACGGCGATCTTTTATCCCTGCCTGCCCTATAATGTGGACGAGGGCAAGGGGGATAACCATTACAACTGCCCGGTGGTGGCCTATTATCCGGAATTGCTGGATGCCAATATGGACCAGCTTAAAACCGTGAAATATCTTACCCCTTACTTTGGGATTCATCGTCCCAAAGACTTTGCCAAGCACGCCGCCGCCTATTTTACCAGGGAGCTGGGGGTGGAAGCTTCTGCGGTGAAAAAGGCCGCTAAAGCCGCTTATGCGGCAGCGGACGCCTATACGTCCTGGATCCGGCAGCGGGGACAGGAGATTATTGACGACGCGCGGCAAAACAACCGGCCGCTGATCGTGGTGGCTGGCCGCCCGTATCATATCGATCCGGAGATCAACCACGGTATCGACGGAATGATCGCTTCGTTCGGCCTGTCGGTCATCACAGAAGACGCGGTGGCGCACCACAGCCCCAAGCAGGCGGTGAATGTGCTCAACCAGTGGACCTACCACGGACGGCTGTACAGCGCGGCCCGGTATGTGACCACACAGCCCGATATGCAGCTTGTGCAGCTGGTTTCCTTCGGCTGCGGCATCGACGCCATCACCACCGATGAGGTGCGGGAGATCCTGGAAACAGGCGGCAAGCTGTACACGCAGCTCAAAATCGACGAAATCAACAACCTGGGTGCCGTGCGCATCCGCATTCGCAGCCTGCTGGCAGCGATGCGGGCGCGGGAGCAAGAAAGGGCCTGATGCCAATGGCGACATTACAATATACCGAGCAGGGCCGCCTGCTCTTTACCGAAGAGATGAAACAGGAATACACCCTGCTGATGCCGCAGATGCTGCCGGTGCATTTCACCATGCTGCGGAAAGTGTTTGAAATGCAGGGGTACAAAATCGATATGCTCACCACTACCCATCGCGGTATTGTGGACACCGGACTGAAATACGTGCATAACGACACCTGCTACCCGGCGCTGCTGGTCATCGGCCAGCTGCTGGAAGCGGTGCGCAGCGGCAAGTACGATCCGCACAAGGTGGGACTGCTGATCACGCAGACCGGCGGCGGCTGCCGCGCGTCGAACTATATCCATCTGCTGCGCAAAGCGCTCAAACGCGCCGGTTACGACTATATCCCGGTGGTGTCGGTCAATTTATCGGGGCTGGAGAAAAACCCCGGTTTTTCCATCGGCTTCAATATGCTGCGGCAGATGGCCTATTCCATGCTGTACGGCGACCTGATTGTGCACATGGCCAATCAGTGCCGCCCGTACGAACTGGTGGAAGGGGACACCGACCGCCGCATCCAGAAATGGGTGGATCGGATGGTGAAGGATTTTACTCACAAGGGTAGTTTCCGCTCCGACCATGTGCGGGAAAATTTTGCGGCCATCGCGGACGATTTCGCCTCCATCCCGGTGCATCGTACCCCAAAAGTAAAGGTCGGCGTGGTGGGCGAAATTTACATTAAATACGCGCCGCTGGGCAACAATAACCTGGAAGAATTTCTCCGTACCGAGGACTGTGAACCCGTCGTCCCGGGCCTGACGGATTTTATCATTTTTAAATGCGACAACCGCATCGAAGACCACCGGATTTACGGCGGGAAATGGGGCACCTATGTGGGCGCCTCGTTCTTGGCCAAATTTGTTAAGGGCCTTCAAAAAGATATGATTGCCGCTGTGAAGCGGCATCCCGCTTTCCGGGTTCCCTGCACCTTCGATCATTTGAAATCGCTGGTGAACGGGTATGTTGGATACGGCAACAAGATGGGCGAGGGCTGGCTGCTGACCGGCGAAATGCTGGAGCTGATCGACGCCGGCATTGTCAACATCGTCTGCACCCAGCCGTTCGGCTGCCTGCCCAACCATGTGGTGGGCAAGGGTATGGTGCGTAAAATCAAGGACAACCAGCCGCAGGCCAATATTGTCTGCGTGGATTACGACCCGGGCGCGACCCGTATAAACCAGGAAAACCGCATCAAGCTGATGCTTGCCAACGCCCGCCTGCAAATGGCGAAGGACGCGGAAAAGAAGCCCTCCAAAGCCGCGCGGCCGGCCGCATCCCATAAGAACACGGCCACGGTATAATTTGCAGGCGCATGCGCACACTAACCCGGAAAGGGAGTGTGTGTATGAGCGACGACGCCGACAAGAAAAAGAATAATGGAAAGCCTGATGCCAATGAAGAAGAAACGCAGGCTTCACAAACGCTGCAGTCTCAGCTGGAGGACATGCAGGACAACGGGTCGGTCACGACCGACAACGGACGGCACATCATCCATTGCCTGACCATTATTGGGCAAATTGAGGGGCATTATGTGCTTCCCTCGGAAAATAAGACCACCAAGTACGAACACGTTATTCCACAACTGGTGGCCATTGAGGAAAGCCGGGAGATCGAAGGCCTGCTGATCATGCTGAATACGGTGGGCGGCGATATCGAGGCCGGGCTGGCCCTGGCCGAACTGATCGCGGGTATGAAAAAGCCGACCGTGTCGCTGGTGCTGGGAGGCGGCCACTCCATCGGCGTACCGCTGGCGGTGGCGGCCAAGCAGTCGTTTATCGCCCCGACAGCGACCATGACGCTGCACCCGGTACGCACCAACGGACTGGTGCTGGGCGTGCCGCAGGCGTTCACCTATTTTGAGCGGATGCAGCAGCGCATCACCGGCTTTGTATCCAGCAATTCCCGTATGCCGGAGGACCGGTTCATGGAGCTGTGTCTCAATACCGGCGAGCTGGTCACCGACATGGGCAGTGTGCTGGACGGCGACAAGGCGGTGGAGGAAGGTCTGATCGACCATCTGGGCTCGCTGTCCGACGCGATTACGGCCCTGTATGATATGATCGATGAAAACCGGCAGAACCAGACCGACGAGGAAACAACCTGAGGAGGCTTTTGGCCTCCGTACATATAGAGGGGATGCAGCCGGCACAACATGTGACGGTTCATATCCGTTGGATAATTCTATACATAGAAAGGACCGGACCTATGGCGAGTAAAGGCAAGCCAGCGGCCAAAAAAACGGCCAAAAAAAAGCCTGCTGGAAAAAAGACGGCAGCGAATAAACGGCGGCCGAAGCAGAGCCGGCATCAGGCGGCGGCGGTCTGCTTGTTTGCGGGCGCTGTTTTTCTGCTGTGCCTGTTGCTGATTCCAGGCGAGCATGTATGGAAATTGCTGCGGGATCTGCTGTTGGGCCTGTTCGGCGTGTGCGCGTTTGTGGTGCCGCCCCTGATGGCTTATATAGCGGTTATCGCCGCCATGGAAAAGCCACAGGGTTTCCTGCAGCGCAAGCTGTGGCAGGGCGGGCTGGTGCTCACGGCGGTGGGCACGGTTGTGCAGGTGTTTGCCGCGGATGTGCAGGGCACGTATTTCACGGCTCTGGGCGCGGCATGGAAGAACGGACAGGCCCTGTCGGGCGGCGGATTCTGGGGCGCGGTGCTGGGGTATCCTTTTGAGTATTGCTTCACCGATATCGGGGCGAAAATCATTCTCTGCCTGCTGGCCTTTGTTGCGGTGATGCTGATGACCGGCACCAGTATTATCAATCTGTTCAGCGCTTTATGGAAGCCGGTCAAAAAGACTGGGGAATCCATCCGCAGCGCCATCGAGTACAACGACGCGGAGGAAGAACGGCTCATCCCCCTGGAAGGGGAGGCAATCGACGTCGATATCGGGGAGGGCTATTCGTCCAAAACAGCGGAGGAATTGCCGCCCGCGCCGCCGGCTAAATCCGAACCCTATAAAAAGTTTGAATCCGCCGCCCGGGAGATCCGGGAGGGCGACCGGTTCGCCTACGATATGCCGCTGGACGGCTATACCCCGCCGCTGGAGGACGGTGTCCCTGCGCCGGAGGCGCCCCCGCTGAGGCCGGAGGAGAAAAAGGAACTGGCCGATACCCTGACGGCGGCGGTCGAGGGCTCCCCGGTGATCAACAGCTACCGCTATCCGCCAATTTCCCTGCTGGATGAGAGCCGGCCGGTGGACGCGCAGAAATCCGGGGAGGAACAGAAGCACACGGCGGCGCTGCTGGTGAACACCCTTCAGGAATTCGGCGTCAGCACCAAAGTGCTGGATGTATCCCGCGGCCCTTCGGTCACCCGGTATGAGCTGCAGCCCAGCGCGGGTGTGAAAATTAGCCGGATCACCAGCCTGGCGGACGATATCGCCCTGCGCCTGGCAACGACCGGGGTGCGTATCGAAGCGCCCATCCCTAACAAAGCGGCGGTGGGCATCGAGGTGCCCAATCGGGTCTCGCAGGGGGTATGCTTGCGGGAATTGCTGGACAGTCCGGCCTTTTCCCAGGCGAAAAGCCGCTTAACGGTGGCGCTTGGCAAGGATATTACCGGCCGGCCGGTGATGGCCGACCTGACAAAAATGCCTCACCTGCTGATTGCCGGTACGACCGGCTCCGGTAAATCGGTCTGTACCAATTCCATGATACAGAGTATCCTGTATAAATCCTCTCCGGAGGAAGTGCGAATGCTGCTCATCGACCCCAAGCAGGTAGAATTCGGTATTTATAACGGCATTCCACATCTGCTTGTGCCGGTCGTGACCGATCCGCGCAAGGCGGCGGGCGCTCTGGGATGGGCGGTCACCGAAATGCTGCGCCGTTACAAACTGTTTGCCGAAAACAACGTGCGGGATTTGGAATCCTACAATATGGCGGCCCGGAAAAGCGAAACCATGCAGCCCCTGCCGCTGATCCTGATTGTCATTGACGAGCTGTCCGACCTGATGATGAGCGCGGCCAACGAGGTGGAGGACGCGATCGTGCGGTTGGCGCAGATGGCGCGCGCGGCCGGTATGCATCTGGTCATTGCAACCCAGCGCCCATCGGTGGACGTCATTACCGGTCTCATCAAAGCCAATATCCCCTCCCGGCTGGCGCTGACAGTGGCGTCCGCGGTCGATTCCCGAACAATTATTGATAGCGGCGGCGCCGAAAAGCTTCTGGGGCGCGGCGACATGCTCTTTATGCCGGTGGGGGTCGCCAAACCCATGCGGGTTCAGGGTTGCTTCGTCAGCAACCAGGAGGTGGAGTCGGTGGTGAGCTATCTGAAAGCCTCGGGAGAAGAACAGGAGTACGACGAGACCATTATCGCGGAAATTGACCGCCAAGCGGAAGCGACGGGCAAAACGTCGGCCAAGATGTCCGGCGGGGATGATGACGACATGGGCGATGACATGCTTCCCCAGGCCATACAGGTCGCCGTCGAAAACGGCAGCATCTCCACCTCCATGCTGCAGCGTAAGCTGCGGCTGGGCTATGCGAGGGCCGGCCGCATCATGGATATGATGGAACAGAAAGGCATTATCGGCCCGCCGGAGGGCAGCAAGCCCCGGCAGGTGCTGATTACCCGGCAGCAGTGGCTGGAGATGAGCCTCAGCCAGCCGGAGAGTCAACCACCGGTTGAGGAGGAACTGCTGACGCGCTGATGATAAAGGAAGAATGCCCGGAGCTCAGGTGGCATTCTCCCTCAAAAAACGCGGACCATACGTATGGTTCGCGTTTTTGTTTGATAGACAGGATAACCTGTTTTGTCAGATTACGATTTGTCGCTGAGAAACAACAGTATCGTATCGCCGGATATAAGCTGCAAAGTGGCTTCGGATGTTTTATCGTAGTATTGCGTAACGCCATAGAGCGCGTCTATGTTTGTACCGTCTTCAAAATTAAGTATGTAGGTGTAGGATTCCTGTAACGAACGCTCGCGGTCCTGCCGATAGGTTCCGGTATAGCGATTGTCCCCATCAGATACGGTGAAAGACAGGTCGCTGTTAAACTCCGCCGTAAGCGCGTAAGTGGCCCCTTCGTAACTGCCGTAACTGCTGTTGGCCGGCCCCACGCCAAGCAGTCCTTCGCCTGCGTTGGATACCGAGGATAAAATCCATTTTCCGGTCACGGCGGGTTTGCCGGATGTACATCCGGCCAGGGATAAACACACGGCTAAAATAAGACACATACACAGGCCCCATCTTCTCATAAGCAGCACCTTTCGATTATAATTGTTGATGTCTGAAGCGCCCGCGCAAAGGATTCCGACCAATAGCATAATAACCTGTATTTCGGCCATTCCCATTTGCGCAACCATCGGTATATAGTTCCCAGAGACCAGAAGAATTGTGGTGCGCTCCAGCGCAGGAGCCGTTTCGCGGCGACAGCAATTCTTCCATTGTCTCAAAAGCTTTGCTTTTGAGACTATTATACCATGCACGTAAACGCCCGTATAGTCTGAATCGATGAACCGGAAAATGTTATTTCGTGTGATGCTGGAACGTTTTGTTTTTAACGCACGATAATTTTTTCACAAAATTCAACAAAGTTCTTGCAAAGATGGCTAAATGATGGTATACTATGGTTGCTTTAGACGTTGGCTTGGCCGGCTACCATGAAAGTATCCCCTAACGCTTTCATGGCAGGGGCGGACGTGTGCCCGCGCGTCCGCCCTGTCTACAGCAGATAGAAAATAAAAGTGATCCTGACAAAGAATCAGGATCACTTTTTTATCGATGATCACAATGGTAATTAAAATAAGACTCCGTATGTTCATTAAAAAAAGAACATTGTTTTCCCTCTAAACAACTTAAAGTATTTATTAAAGCGTCAGATGCATAACCACGGCAATCTGTATGAATAATTCCCTCTGTTACATAGATAAAGCCTCTCTCGTATAAATCGTCACAACCGTGAATTTTACACATTGGCATAACAATATATTTTGCGTCCAACCGCTCTTCTATAGTACATTGCGATCTTTTTTTTATATGAGCAGTGACCAGAAGTTCAACAGGTACTAAACTGCCACAAATACCACAAATAGCTTCTTTATTATCCTTAAATAACAAATCTCGAAGATAGCTCTGCTCTACACGACTGGTAGTATTGGAAACACGATCCAAAGAGCCATATTGAGATAACCTATTTAATCTGGTTTTGTCAACAGAAGCTAAAATGGCAGATTCATAATCGTCTTGAGTGACCCCATGAATAAACCAGTTTTTATCCAATTCAAAATAGTTGATTAAATTATTACTGGCTAATGAATTACATATTTGAAAACCACGGAGCGAGTAGTTGTCTTTATATCCTGCAATATGATTAAGTGAGCTTTTATGAATGGAAATCGAATTTAGCTTATCAATAAAATATATGTACTGCCATGTTTCTCCGGTAGTTAAATCGTAGCCCCATAACTTCTCAGCTAACGCAGCGTTATCACATTTGCCAATAACTCTAGCATAGGCAAAAACATGGTTGCTGCGGTAAAATAATATGATATCACCCGTGATAAGATGTTGCCACCGTTTCTGATTCCTGGAAAGTACCCCCCAAACCGGAATAGCTCCCTCTTTATTGTATTTCTGAATTTGCTGAACAATATCAGGATCAACATATTTAGAAATCAGATTTAGTGATACGGGGGTTTCTACAGTTTGAATGAAGTTGCTTTTAGCTTTCTTATCTGCGCATGGTTGTATTGCTACTGCCATTACGTCACACCTCCTGTAAAAAAAATAAACATATTGTGTATATAATATCATATATATTAAAAAAAACAACTCCCGCAAAAAGCGGGAGTTGTTTTTGATTACATCCATTCGGCGCGGCGGAGTTCTTCCACGTACGCCTGCATTTCATCAAACGAGCGCAGGTCCTGCGCTTCAATATTGCGGCGGAACCGGTCAGGCAAGGAACAATAATATTCATAACAAGTCAGATCACTATTGAGCAGGTCTGCCAGTCCCAATTGATAATATCCTTCATTGTCAGTCATAATGCGGATGGTCAGGCTTTCAGCGTCAACGTTTGAATATAGGCGCGCAGTTCTTCTCCCGATCGAAAGCCCCGTTCCTCAGCGCGTTCGTTTACCTGCATCTGTATTTCCTCAGGCAGGGAGAAAAACGCCCGGTCGTAAATATTGTCGTTTTTGAGATACGCTTGCAGACCGAGCAGATTGTTGCCGTAAAACCCGTCTTCCATCTTATCACCCCTATGTTAGTTTGGCGCAGGGGCGGGGGAACTTACCCGGAAAATGCTGACGGCAAATTTATCTTTTTTAAATGCTCTCGCACATCATTTGGTCATAAAAAGAATGCCCAAGGTATTGGGACCACAGTGGGACGATATGGTGCAGCCGGCCCGTGTTACCAAAATTTCATCAAAGTCGGCATACTGGGGAATGAGGTTTCGTACCATATCGATGCGTTCCTGGGAAATACCGGAATGTGTGATAAAAATGCGATCTTTTTTTAAATCCGTACGGCCTTCCAAACGATCTTTGACATACTGTTCCAGCGCTTTGTCCAACGTGCCGCGGTATTTTTTACCAACCGTCATATGTCCGTCGGAATTATCGACCTCGATGCAGGGCTTTAGGTGCAAAAGGTTAGCGCCCAGTTTGGCCAGGGCTGAACAGCGGCCGCCCTTGTGCAGAAACTCCAGCGTGTCGATGACAAAACTGGCCTGGCAATGGGACGCCGCCTCGTTCAGTTCCGCGGCGATTTGGGCGGCGGGCATACCGGCCGCGATGCGCTGAGCGGCCTCGATCACCAGCAGCCCGGATCCGGTAGACAGGTTGCGGCTGTCGATGGCGTAAACCCCGTCCATCTTTTCTGCTGCCATGCGGCAGTTATTATACGAGGCGGACAAGCCCGATCCGATGGTGATATGGATAACCTCGTATCCCTCGTCGAGAAACGGCTGAAAAAAAGCGGCATACTCCGCCGCGTTGATGGCGGCGGTTTTGGGCAGCACGTGTTTTTCCTCATACACCCGGTAAATATCGTCGGGCGTCAAATCGACGCCGTCGCCATGCATGACCCCTTCTAAAATAACATGGAACGGGTAAAACTTAACATGATACCGCTCGCACAGTGCGTCTGTAAGATCACAGGTGCTGTCGGCAGACAAAATAATCGGTTTGGACAAGGGTTGACCCTCCTTAAAATGAACGCGCCCGTGTTTTGACTTGTTTATTCGGTTTAGTATGCCCTAATAAACAAACAAGTACCTTTTTGTTTGACAAAAAACAGGTTTGGATTTATTGATTTAGCAGATTACCGGAACAAATATGTCGATATAATACCATAAATAGTAAAAATACGCAACCGTTTCCAATCCTGACGATATTCTTAAAAATAGTGGAAATAAGACCGGGTTGCTTGTGTTTTAGCTGTGGCTTTGATATAATACCGGAGACAGAAAGGAGCCACAGTACATGCGTAAAAAAGAAAATTGGCAGCTGGCGGCGCTGTTGCTCGGCTTCATAGCCTTGAACCTGTGGTATTTTGCCGTCCAGCAGCTGCTGTCTCCCAAAGTCATGGTGCATGTTCCTCTCGACGATTATATCCCCTTCTGTGAATGGTTTGTGATTCCCTATGTGGTGTGGTACGCATACGTGTTTCTGGCCGTGGTTTTTTTCTTTTTCCGAGACAGGGCTTCCCTGATGAAGCTCGGCACGATGATAGTGGCCGGTATGGGTGTTTGCCTGACCATTTATACACTCTGCCCCAACGGTATCGAATTTAGGCCGGAAACCTTTCCGCGCGACAATATACTGACCGATTTGGTGGGCCTTTTATACCGGCAGGATCGGCCGGAAAACGTATTTCCGAGCATTCATGTGTTAAACGCCCTGGCGGTGCATATGGCAGTGCGCGAATCGACGGTTTTGCGGAAATATCGCTGGGTAAAATGGACGTCGCTTGTCACTATGATTTTAATTTGTATGTCCACCGTCTTTATTAAGCAGCACTCGGTTTTGGATATTTTTGGCGGCGTTGCCCTGTGTCTGGCGCTGTATCCGGTGATTTACCGCCGGAAAACCCGGGCGCGGCAGGAAGCGTAACGCCGGCAGGCGTTGTGTTATGCGGCGGGAAAAGGTTGAGGTGAAGGGTTTGAAACTGGCAAAACGGTTGCTGAAGATGGCAAAGCCCTATTGGGGCATTATGGCGGGAGCGGTGATCGGCCTGATCGGCGCGGCGCTGATGGGGCTGGTCACGCCGGAGGTGGTGCGTCAGCTGACCGCGGCGCTCGGGGATCCGGCCGCTATGACGGTACGGCTGATAACGGTTTATGCGGTGGTATTGGTTGCCGCTTACCTGCTGAGGGGCGTTTGCCGTTTCCTGAGCCTGTATCTCGCGCATGTCGCCGCCTGGCGGTTTGTGGGGGATATTACGTTAAAGGTATACGATAAACTGCAAACGCTCTCCATGCGGTATTTTGGCGAGCGGCAAACCGGCGAGATTATGAGCCGCGCCATCAACGACACCCGCATGCTGGAATTACTGATCGCGCATGCGGTGCCGGACCTGATCAGCAATGTGCTGATTATTATCGGCGTGGCGGTCATGTTGTTCCTTATCAATCCGGTCATGGCGGCGATCACGTTGATTCCAGTTCCCTTCGTGCTGTTTGCCAGCCAGTTTTTTTCCGGCAAGGTGGGGCCCATGTTCCGCCATAACCAGGAGGTCGTGGGTGAGCTGGGCGGCATGATGCAGGACAATATCAGCGGCATGAAAGAAATTCAGGCTTTTGGCAAGGAACGCAAAGAACACCTCAAAATGAAGGATTTTTGCCGGTATTACAGCAAGGTAAATATTCGCGCCAACTTTGCCAACGCGATATTCAATCCCACCATTGAGTTCCTCACGTCTGTTGGGACCGTGGTGGTCGTGGTGGGCGGAGGCTTGCTGGCCATGAACGGGCGGATGCCGGTGGCTGATGTGGTGGGCTTTTTCATGTATCTGAGCCTGTTTTACCAGCCCTTATCCATTTTTGCACGGCTGGTCGAGGATATCCAGTCGTCGCTGGCCGGCGGCGAGCGCATTGTGGAAATTCTGGACATGGCTCCTGAAATTCAGGATGCACCGGATGCCAGGGATATGGGCGGGGCACGGGGAAAAATCGCCTTTGAACACGTCAGCTTTGCGTATCAGGAAGACGAGCCGGTGCTGCAGGATATTACGTTTACGGCGCGGCCGGGGGAAATGATCGCGCTGGTCGGTGCGACGGGTGTGGGGAAAAGCACCATTGTCTCGCTGCTGGAGCGGTTTTATGAGCCGAATGACGGCCGGGTGCTGCTGGACGATGTGGATATCCGCGATATCACCGTTGCCTCGCTGCGGCGCAACCTCTCCATGGTGCTTCAGGACGTGTTCCTGTTCAACGGCACCATTTTTGAAAATATTGCCTACGGTGCGGAGAATGTCACCGAAGAGCAGGTGATAGAAGCGTCCAAAGCCGCCTGTGCGCACAGCTTCATTTCGGAAATGCCACAGGGATACCATACCGTGATTGGGGAGCGGGGCGTGCGGCTCTCCGGCGGCCAGAAGCAGCGTATTGCCATTGCGCGGGCGGTACTGCGCAACACGCCGGTGCTGATACTCGACGAGGCTACGTCGGCGGTGGATACCGAAACCGAGGCGCTCATCCAGCAGGCAATCGATAATCTGGCCGGCAAACGGACCGTAGTGGTTATTGCCCACCGCCTATCGACCGTAATGCGGGCGGACACCATCCTGGTGCTGGAAAAAGGCCGGGTGGTTGAGAAGGGGCGGCATGAAGACCTGATGCGAGAGAATGGCATTTACGCCAAACTTTGCCGCGTGCAGATGGATAAGATCACGCAGTAAATTTACCATAGTCCGGTAGAATAAAACAGCGCCGGGAGAGACAGGGATTTGTCTCTCCCGGCGTTTGGTTTTAGCCGCTTATTCATGTGTGCACCGGTGGCGCAGAAGACTGCCGGGAACCAGCGGTTCATCCAACGGGATCAGCAGCGGCATGGTGGGGTGCGGCGCGGCGTCGATTGGCTGGCCATCCCCGTCCAGCAGCGGGGATGCCGTAATGGGGAAGGGGGCTTTGCCCGGCTGCAAGACCGACAATTCCTCGCCGGCGAAAAAGCGGTTGCGCTGCTCCAGACGCTGCAGGCCATCAGACCAGTCTTTGGCCACAGCCACTACTTCGTAATCCCGGATATATCCCCCGCTGCGGGTATTCTGGCAGGGCTGCCCAAAATAAAAGCCGGTGCCGTAAGGCCGGTGGCTGACCATATCCAGTTCCCGGATCATCCAGTTCTCCGGCCGGAAGGAATCATCCCATCCCGAGGCTTCCCAGCCGTCGATCGCCATGCGGTAAGCGTTGGTGGTAACGGCGACATAATAGGCGGCCTTGGCGCGGCCTTCAATTTTAAACGAAGCGATTCCCGCCTGGGCCAAGGCGGGCAAATGCTCGATCATGCACAGGTCGTGCGCGTTGAACAGATAGGTGCCGGTTTCATCCTCCACCACGGGAAAAGGCCGGTCAGGCCGGTGAGGCTCTACAATCTGGTAGTTCCAGCGGCAAGGCTGCGTACAGTCGCCGTGGTTGGCGTCCCGCCCGTTGAGATATGCGGACAGCATGCAGCGTCCGGAATAGGACATACACATCGCCCCGTGAACAAAGGCCTCCAGCTCCAGTCCGGCCGGCGCGTCCCGGCGAATAGCACGGATCTCCTCGAGCGACAGTTCCCTCGCCAGCACGGCGCGGGACGCGCCCAAGTCAAACAGCCTGGAGGCGGTGGCGCTGTTGACCACGCCAAACTGGGTGGACACATGCAGCGCACAGCGAGGCGCATATTGCTGCGCCAGACTCATCACGCCCAGATCCGCTGCGATCAGCGCGTCCACGCCCATATCCTGCCATTCCTCCAGAAAAGCCGGTAGCCGGCGCAACTCCTCGTTGCGGGGCAGGATGTTACAGGTAACGTAAACCTTTACGCCCTGACGATGGGCGTCCTGCACCGCGCGGCGAAGCTCGTCCTGCGAAAAATTGGCTGGGGCGGAACGCATGCCGAACGCGGGGCCGGCCAGATAGACGGCGTCGGCCCCATATTGCAGCGCCGCGTCCAGACGCTCCCGGTCGCCGGCCGGCGCCAGCAGTTCAGGTCGGTTCATGTGGTTCCTCCTTATCGCACCAATGAGGCGATGCCGTATTTTTTCAATAAATGGCCCTGCGGAATACCGCAGGGCCATTTCAATTAAGAAGCGCACACCAAAATTCTTTTAAATCGTTGCTTATTTCGCGTGGATACCGATGCCGTACCGTTCACATATCGCCACATGCTCTTCATAGGTTTCGGAATAATAGGTATTGCGGTTGCTGTCGTTGGCGAAGTAGTAGCACTTCATAATGCGCTTGTCTTTAGAGGGATTGACCACCGCCTTGATCGCGGCCAGGCTGGGATTATTGATCGGCCCGGGCGGCAGGCCCATGTGCGTATAGGTATCGTAGGCGGAATCCTCTGTGTCTATATCCACCTCATCCGGCGACAGTTTGGCAAGGTAATCGCCGGTGGAATCGCACTGCAGATAGGGGAATTCCGCATAGTTTTCCAAACGGTTGAGAATGACGCGGGCCACTTTGGGCATGTTGGCGGCGTCGGCCGCTTCTCCCTGTACGATCGAAGCTAGGGTGATCACCTCGTCCAGCGAGCGGCCGGACGCTTTGATCGCCGTGCGCAAACTGGTATCCAGTTTGGCGTCAAATGTGGAGAGCAGCTTGTTAATGGCCTCCTCGCCTGAAATCCCCACATAGAACTCATAGGTGTCGGGGAACAGGTACCCTTCCAGCCAGTAGATACGGTCCTCATAGCCTTTGTCGCTACGCTTGGGCACGTCCTTAAGAAATTCGTAATCGAAGGGGCTGTTTACCAGAGCTGCATAAAAATCTTCGTAGTCGCATACCTCTTTTTCCGATAGGATGCGCGCCACATTTTCAACCGTGCTCCCTTCCGGAATGGTGATTGTAACGGTTGCGCGCACTGGAGGCTCCTGTAAATTGTCAATGATGGAGCCGTAGCCCATGCTGGCCGACAGGTAAAAGGTTCCGGGCTGGTATTTGCCGTCAGCCTTGGTCAGCTTGGAATACAACCGGAAAATCAGCTTTTGGTCAATGATGCCGGCTTCTTCCAGCGCATCGGCCACATCGGTTGTAGTCGCTCCCTGCGCGATATCGACTCGCTTTTTCAGGTCGCTTTTCTGGAGGCCGGTCACATCCAATATACCGCCGATAATCATATATGTACAGATCAAAGAAGCCCCTACCACAAGAATGGCGTAGAGCATTCCTTTAAAACAGCCCCAGGCGCGCCGCTCCTGGCCTTTTCCCTTGCTGTGTCCGGCTTTTTTGCGTCCTCGTCCGCCCGGTTCCTGCACAGACGGAGCCGGATCTTCCACAACCGGGGCGTCGCTGAACTCAGATAAAGAGATCATGGCGGGTTCTTCCATGATCTTGGTTTGCTCAAACTGTGACGCTTTGGCCCCCAGCGAAACCGGTTCGTCCGGAACGGCTGTTTCATCCTTTACAGGCTCCGCTCCCTCTTTTTCGGAAATATCCACCTGTTCTTCCTTTGCCGTTTCGGGTGGACACGCAGCGTCGGGAATACTCTCCGAAACCGGTTCAGCGTCGGCAGAAGGTACGGCTGGCGTTTCCGGCATTTCAGCGTCCGCCGGAAAAAATACCGGCGTATCCGGTTCCAAATGTCCGCTAGACGGCTTGTTTTTATCATCGGGACGGTTCGACAATGTCATCACCTCTGTCTGTTTTGGAGGCGGGGAGCCTCCCGGTCGGTGCGGCGAAGATAACGGTCGGTAACGATAAGTTCCACCGGCCGGTCATACCGCCCGTGAGGAAGAGACCGGCGAATGCAGTTTGCATAGCAGATCCCCACCATGTGTCCGCCAAAGCCCGCGAGAAAGCGGTCGTAATATCCTTTTCCATACCCCAGGCGGAAACCTCTCCAATCATAACACAAAGCCGGTACCAAACACAAGCCCTTTCCAAAATCCGTCATTCGGCGGGATGGATCAGGCCGCGGCTCCAACACGCCGAAAGTGCCCGGCTCCAGCTCATCCAGGCTTTCAATGCGGTAAAATTCCATCAGCCGGGTATGTGGTACACAGCGGGGAACAGCCACCGTTTTTCCGTCGGCCAGCGCCCGCCGGATAATGGCGGTGGTATCCACTTCAATGGGCGTGGATACATACGTCAGCAGAATATCCTGGTGCTTATACTGCCACAGGGCCGCTACTCGGCGGGCGACCGCCGCATCCATGGCGGCCTTTTGCTGGTCAGGTAGGGAGCGGCGCAGATTTTTGTAATGCTCTCTCATGCCCGCTTTGATGGGGCGTATATCTTCTACCGGCATTGCAGCGATTCCTCCAGCCGGTTGGTTTCTTCAGCGGAACGGAACTGCCGCACAATAGCAAGCGCGAACGGAATGGTAACGCCCATCCCCTTCCCGGTCACCACCCGTCCGTCCGACACCGCCGGCAGGGACTGTACCGCGGCTCCGGAAAGCGCGTCCTCGTAACCGGGAAAACAGGTGGCGTTCCGGCCGGCCAACAACCCTTTATGCCCCAGGATAGAAGGGGCGGCGCAAATCGCGGCGATCAGCAGATCGTGGGACGCTGCCCAATCAAGTGCTTTTTGAACGGTTTGCGACGCCTCCAAATGTTTGGTTCCCGGCATACCGCCGGGGAGAACCACACCGTCCAGATCCTCCAGGGAAAAAGCGGTTTCGTCCCGGTCGGCCAATACGGAAATGCCATGCGCCCCAGTGACGGTTTTTCCGCCGATGCCGATGGTAACGGTATCCAGCCCGGCCCGGCGCAGCACGTCCACCGTGGTCAGCGCTTCGGTTTCTTCAAACCCCTGTGCCAAAAATACCGCAATCATGACCAATCTCTCCTTACTGCAAGTTGTTTTCAGTCCAGCGCCAATCCCATATACAGAGAGGACTGGGAATGCGACAGTGCTTCGGCCTGCGCGTCCAAATAATGGATCATGCCGAATGCCGTCCCATCCCCGTCACAGGAGGGGGCGCGTATGGTGCAGGTATCAAATTGATACCTGTCGCACAAATGACGATAAAATAAAGGTAAGAGCTCCTGCCCACACAACAGCTCCCGTACAAGAATATGCTCCGCATCCGGCGCGCAGAGAGCGGACCAGCCCGGTCCCTCCCAATAAGCGCCCCGCACCGCTTGTATGGCAAATCGCCATACCGCCCGGTCCCATTCAATAGACGGGATATGCCGCTCACCCAGCCATTCCCGGCGCAGCGAAGTGGGCAGGGAGAGGCGACGTACGCGGGATGCCGTTTCAGCCGCCTGTTTTTCGATGTCCCGCCGGGTCATGGTGCGGATATCCGCACGGAAAGCCGGCCGATACCCGAGCCGGGCGTAAAATGTTTCCAGCGACGGCTGGGCCGGCCGCAGGAAGGTGGCGCGCATACCGGATAGACGCGCTGTATTGTGCGCCGCCTCCAGCAACGAGGAAAAAATTCCCCGGCCGCGAAATTCCGGTAAAGTTGCCGCGGCATACACATATCCTACAGGCAGCGTATACGGATGTCCGGGCAGCGACAGCGCGGCAGGCAGCAGAAACAGCATGGAAACCGGCCGCCCGGCTACCGTATGGACAACCGCCTGTTCCGGGCTAAAACCGCTCTCCCAGAAAAAAGCGATGTCGGCGGGGGAATCCTCGGGAAACGAGGACAGCCAGATGGCTTCCAGGGCAGGCAGATCCGACGCATTGGCCCGGCGCTGTTCTTCCACAGGGAGTCGCCCCCTTTATCGTTCGGTACAGATATACTTTTGAATGATGCGGGCCGGATGGTATGACTGCTTGGCTTTGCGAAGGCCCTCCAGCCCCATGTCATTTTCCCGGTTGATCCATTCAAACCCATCCAGTTCCCGTGCGGCGAATTCCTTGTTGATGACGGCGTATGCTCCGGGATACTCGGGTAGCGCTTTTTCCACCTGGATGTCAAATTCGCGGGACGAGACCGGCGCGCCAAAGGTGAACGCAGCCACGCGGCCGTCTACCCGAAGCAGGCCGCCCCGTACGTCCAGAAGCTTACGGTGGCGCAGGACATCGCCAATGGATTGCTGTTCCGCGCGCAGGCTGGCGTTCAGGGGTTCGCGGGATTGATACCACGCCTCCGCCGTGTGGAGTGCATCCAGCAGATTACCGTCGTCAATGGCCTCATACTGCCAGTTGTAGCGCTTGGTAAACGCGGCGACATGGCCGCGCTTACCGTGATATTTTTTGCCGGGCAGCGTCGCCAAAGCTTCCCGGCTGTACAGATAGTCGAAATCCGGTTCCGAGGGCCGCCGGTCGAACTGGCCGGGAAAAGCCTGTTCCAGCCGGTCCGCCAGGTTTTCCGCCGAACCATAGAGGCGCAGCGGCGCGCCCTGATCGTGCGCGTAGGAGCGCAGAAGGGAAATGCCGCTTTTAAAATTCCCGCCCACCGGGGGAGAAAACGTCATTTCCGGTGCATCCGACCGGAAAAACACCGTATCACCGACACGGGCCCAGCTATTCTTTCCGTATTTACGCCACATATATAACGTGGAAAAGGTGAATTCACACCCATTGAAACCGCTGTTTTGAAGCAGAGGAACCGCCCAGGAGGCGTCCTCAAGTGAAATTTGCTGAAATTGCAGGCGTTCCTGCAGGTCAATCATGAGCCATTACTTCCTTTACACAGGCAATTATCTGTTCCGTAATGTCCGCCTCAGCAAAGGGGCCGTCCTGATTGCCGCAGGGGATCCATCGCCAGCCGCCCTTTTTGGCCGCATACCGGGCGCACCGGCGGCAGTCCCGCAGATACGCCGCGTCCCGCTCGTGGATATCCTTTTTGCTCTCATCCCCCTGATAGCGGTGGGACAGTAGCTGTTGAGATACCGCGGGGGGCATGTCCAGGAACAGCACGCTGTCCGGACGGGGGAGCGCCAGGCGGCCGTATTCGTAATCTTCCAGCCAGTCCAGATAGGCGTCCCACTCCGTCTGCGGGAGCTTGGCCATCTGATGAATCGCATTGGACGTTGTATACCGGGCGGCCACAATCAGCGTATCGCTATCATAGTCGGCTTCCCAGAATTTTTTAAAGCTGGCATACCGGTCCACCGCATAAAACGAAGACGCGGCATACGCGTTGACCGCATCGGCCTGCGGACCGAATTCTCCGGCCAGATACATTTTTACCAGGGCGGAAGACGGCTGGTCGTAATCCGGAAAACAGATTTGCTTATAGCGTATCCCACTTTTCTTCAGATACACGTCCAAGCGGGCCAATTGGGTAGACTTACCGCTGCCGTCGAGCCCGTCGATCACAATCAGGCGGCCCATATCACGGCGTCTCCTTGAGATCGGCAAAAAACCGCCGAACCTGCGCCGCCTGGCCGCAGGACATTTTTCCTTCATGGCAGGGGCCGTTCAAACAGGCCGGGCCCGCGTTTTTAAACAAATGCGGCGCGGCCTGTAAACACAGGCGCAGCATCTGGTTGGCTAAATCACGTATTTCCCACTGGGCCCGGTTGCAGCAGCGGTGCCGGAAAAAGTTCATCAGGCTGCGGGCGTTCATGGTCACCACCATTTTTGTGGTACAGGCATTGGGAAGCACAAAGCGGGCGTCCTCAATCGCTTTTTTTTGGGCGGCGCGGGCGGCCGCTTTCTCATCCATGCCCTGTTCCCGGAACAGCGCTTCGTGCTTGCTTTTTAAAAGAGCGGTCAGCCGCTCGTAATGCGCCTGATCCTCTTCCATGGCGCGGAGGTATTCCGCCTTGGCCTCTGGGATGTCGGCAATTTCGGGCGGCAGAACGTATTCAAACGCCTTTTCCGCGACGTAGCGCTGGCTCTGAACACTGAAGGACGCGATCCGGTGACGGGTGATTTGCGCCAGCAGGGAACGGGAAACGCCCTCGATGCCAAAGGTGAACGAGGCGTGTTCAATAGGGGACTCATGCCCAATCTCCGCCAGCATATCCACAAAAGAAGCCGCTTTGTCATCGGTCAGCTTGTCCTGGATGGATGCGATGGAGGAAGGGGAATAGCACAGGCGGGCGGCCGAGGCGACGAGGTGCTCCGGAGCGGGCGTATGTGCGAGCAGCGTAACATGGATCATGGTAAAATCCTCACTTCCTCATAAAATGACAACTTACAGTATAGTATAACATGTTTTGCCGGGTTCTTCAACCGCCGCCTCTAAAAATCTTTATCCGATCGTCACGAAATCCCGGATATCCGCCAGCTTTTTCTCTCCAATACCTTTTACCTGCGTGAGTTCCTCCACACTGGCAAACCCGCCATGGGCTTTGCGGTAATCTATTATCCGTTGGGCCAGTACCGGACCGATCCCTTTTAGCTGCATTAAAGTATCGGCACCGGCGCTGTTTAGATTGATGGGGAAAACGGGAGCCGCGGTAGTTGTTGTCGTGCGCGTTTTTTTCGTTGCGGTGATGGTGGTGCGTGGCGCGGCACGGGAACCGGCCGTAGGCCGTGTTCCGGTAACGGCCGTGGTGGACATGGAACCGGAGGGCTTGCCCCGGGAAGCGGTTGCTTCACTCGCCGCTGTTATGTCCGTGGAAACCACCGCATCGGTCCTTGTCGAGGATGCGGAGGGCAGATCGCTGCCCTCATCCACATAAACAATTTCGACCGGGGACAACCGGGGTAGGGATAAAACAGCGGCAAGCATGGTGCCGGCCGCCAACACCACCAGTGCGGCAGCCAGTATCCAGTGCGCGGATGGTTTACGCATACGCTGACCTCCTTTTAAAATCCCAGAGTTACCCCCATTATCAGGGAATACCGCCAAAATTCAAGCGATGATTTTCCACATTCTCCAAGCTGGTAATGTGGTCCGGATTATGGTATACTACCTTTCATAAGGGGGGCGGGAACGTGGAACGAATCGTTTTGCTGCGGGTCACGCGCCCGCTTTCCCCGGCGGAGGAAGCCGCGCTGCTGCATTACGTAGACGCCGATAAGCGTTGCCGTCTCCGGCAAATGCCGGTGGAGGAACCCCGCCAGCTCAGCCTGCTGGCCGATGTGCTGGTGCGCCTGTTGGCCGCGCGGCAATGGGGAGGGGAGCCGCAGATGCGGCGGATAGGGACCGCCCCCGGCGGCAAGCCGGTATTTTTGGAGGCCCCGGATCATCACTTTAATGTGTCCCATACGTCCGGCGGTATTGTCTGCGGTTTGTCCCGCCATCCGGTGGGAGTGGATATTGAGAGGGAGCGTCCGGTCAGCGACCGGGTAGCGGCCCGGTGGTTCACCCCGGAGGAACGGGCGTGGGCCGCAGAGGATCCGGCCAGACGGCTGACCCTGTGGACCCGCAAGGAGGCCGCCGCCAAATGGAGCGGGGAGGGCTTGGCTTCCGGTATCCGCGCCGTCAACACTCTGGAGGCTCCCTGGGAATCCCGGCTGATCAGCCGCGCCTACGCGCCATTTATCCTGTCCGTATGCGAAGAAGGCGTTCAGCCGTTTGATATGGAATTATTGGACATGACACGTCTTTTGGCCTGCTTGGGCCCTCTGCCGGACGGTCCTGTGGAAAAGCTCGTATGAAGGAGAGTTCCCATGAAAAAAACGTTACATTTGCGCATTGCTCCGCTTCTGGCTGCCGGTGCCCTGCTGCTGACAGCCGGCGCCTGTTCCTCCAGTACGGATTTTTCCGTGGGCGGCAAACAGGGGCCGATCACGTCGGATCCGGCCGCTACGGCGACGACGACGGCGGCGCCCCAAAAGGAAACCCAGTCCACCAGTACCACGACGACGCGCAAAACGACCCAGAGCCGGGCGACGGCGCGGCCGACAACGTCTGCGGGGCTGGAGTATACCATCGTGGGCGGCAGCGCCGTAATCACTGGCTATAAAGGCACGGCGGAACAGGTTATCATTCCCTCATCGATTGCCGGCTATCCGGTCAGGGAAATCGGCGACCAGGCGTTTGCCGACCGCCAGCGCGTGCGCGGCGTGACCATTCCCGGATCGGTGACCGCCATCGGCGATATGGCGTTTTACAACTGCGGGAACCTGCGCACCATCGTCCTGCCGAACAGTGTGACGAGCCTGGGCGAGAACCTGTTTGAATTGTGTATTAAGTTAACCAGTGTGACGCTGCCGGCGGGAATTACCAACATTCCGAACGGCATGTTCCGCGACTGCCGGAGTCTTGCCTCCTATACCATCCCTGCGACGGTCAAGAAAATCGGCGATACGGCCTTTCGTTCCTGCGCGAAGCTGTCCACCCTGACGATACCCGAAGGGGTGACCGCCATCGGAGAGGAATGCTTTGCCTACTGCGAAAGGCTGACGAACCTTGAACTCCCCGATACGCTCAAGACCATGGGCGACAAAGCCTTTAACAGCTGTTCGCGGCTGAAAAGGGTAAAATTCAGTGAGAATTTAACCGCCGTCAGCAACGGCGCGTTCGAAGGATGCTCCAACCTGCAATCGGTCAATCTGCCCGGCAAGGTAACCCGTGTGGGCGACATGGCGTTTGCCTCCTGCGAGCGGTTGGGGATGGTGAGCCTGCCCCAAAACCTGAAAAGCATTGGACAGGGCGCTTTTTGGAGCTGCTCCATTCTGCAGAATATCCGTATTCCGGATTCGG
Source organism: uncultured Oscillospiraceae bacterium (assembly GCA_900552115.1). GTDB lineage: Bacteria > Bacillota > Clostridia > Oscillospirales > Acutalibacteraceae > UMGS1474. Next base: position 36,610 of record URYP01000009.1, read on the forward strand.
TGACCCAAATCGACGACGCGGCGTTTATCAACTGTCACGAAAAGTTGACCATGATTGGCTCAAAGGGTTCGGCGGCCGAAAAGTATGCCAGCGCCAATAAACTGCGTTTCCGTTCCATGTAAGTATAACTACGTTTAAATCCCCCCTGCTTCGGGCACACTACGGGTGTGTTCAGGCAAAGGGGGATTTTGCTTATGAAAAAAAGAGCTATATCCATCATGGCCGTTTTCGCCGTCCTTTTCAGCGGACTGGGCATACGGCTGTATTATCTGACAAACGGAGGCAGTCTGTCATCGGCGGCCAACCAGCAGGCCGGTTACACGGTGACGGTGGCGCGTTCGCGGGGGACAATCTATGATACCAATCTGACGCCGCTCACCAATACCGGTTCTGAATACCGGCTCAGCGTGTCCCCCACGCCGGAGGCGCTGTCGGCGTTGTCCGGACAGTTTAGCGAGGAGGAGTGGTCCACCCTCAATAAAAAACTGTCGGACGGAAAACCAATGGCCCTGGCCATGGACAAGGCGCCCAATACGGCGGAGGGAATCACGGTTTTCCAGGTTCCGGTACGGTATTCCGGCGAGTTGCCGGCCTCCCATCTGTTGGGATATCTGGATGGGGACGGACTGCATGGACAGACGGGCGTGGAACAGATTTTTGACGATGTGCTGAACGAATATGCCGGGAAAGCATCCGTCACCTATACCACGGACGGTTCCGGCTCGGTGCTGCAGGGCGTGGCGCCCGAAGTGGAAAACACGCTGGGTCTCAGCCGCGGCGGCGTGGCGTTGACGCTGGATAGCATGGTGCAGAAAATTGCCCAGAGGGCGGCCGACCGCTACCTGCCGCAGGGCGCGGTGGTAATCAGCGAGGCGGCCACCGGACGCATTCTCGCCATGGTGAGTACGCCGGGTTTCCAGCCGGATACCGTAGCCGATCTGCTGGAAGACAAGCGCTCCCCGCTGCTAAACCGGGCCTTGTGCAATTATAACTGCGGCTCGGTATTCAAAATCGTTTCCGTGGCGGCGGCGCTGGAGGGCGGCATCCCGCGCAGTACCTCCTTCACCTGCCGCGGCCACGTAGACGTACAGGGGGTAACGTTCCACTGCCATAACCAGCTGGGACATGGGAAACTGGATATGAGCGGCGGCTTTGCGCAGTCCTGCAACCCTTATTTTATTCAATTGGCGGAAAAGATGGGGGGAGAACGCCTGTACCGGATGGCCTCTACGCTGGGATTTGACCGCGCCATCACGCTGACGAAAGGGCTGGAAACCGCGCGGGCCATCCTGCCTGAAAAAGAGGCGCTGATAGGGGCGTCGCTGGCCAACCTGTCTTTTGGACAGGGAGAACTGCTGGCCAGTCCCGTGCATATGGCCCAGCTGGTGGGAGCGGTCGTCAATGACGGCCAAATCCGCCGCCCAACGATTCTCAAAGGATATGTGGATGAAACCGGTAAGCTGACCGAGGAAGACCCTGTGCCTGTGCAGACGGCGTTTTCGGAAGAGACCGCGCAGGCCATTCGCTCTATGATGATTCAGACGGTGCAGACCGGCACCGGTAAGGCGGCCTGTCCGGTTATCGGGGGGGCGGGCGGAAAAACCGGCACCGCGGAAACCGGTTGGAAAAAGGAAGCGGAGGAAGTGGTGCAGAGCTGGTTCGCCGGCTTTTATCCGGCGGATAACCCGAAATATACCGTCGTCGTACTGGCGGAGGATGCCGACAATACCGGCGGCCAGTGCGCGCCGGCCTTTAAGCAGATATGCGAACAGCTTGCTTCCTGGGAGAAGACAAAAGCGTAATCGAATAGCCTAAAAAAGCTCCCCGCCGGAAAATGCCGGC
>URYP01000010.1 GCA_900552115.1 uncultured Oscillospiraceae bacterium
ACTGCGGAAGGTCTTAAAAATCTTGAAGAGGAACTTGCAGAATTACAAAATGTCAGATGGGCGCATTTCTCCGTTTCGCCGCCCGGAACGCTTCCAGCACCGTATAACACGGTACGTTCCTTCTCTTGAGCGCCGCTGCAAACGAATACTTCTCCCACTCTGCGCATTTATACGGATATATATGCCAGTATATGAGCTAAACAAACATTGGTTACGGACGGGTGAAAAAACGCCGCCCCTTATATACGTATTGGATACCGGATATCACCGTCAGGACAGCCGCAATCCACAACAGCACAGTTCCCACGGTGAGCGGAACCGAAAACAGGACGTCAGGCAAATCGAAGTCCTCCAGCAGCGAATGCTGCCAGGTGGAAAACTCCATCGCCGCAATCGTGAAGAGGATGGCGACATATTGGGCCACCGTCTTCGCCTTGCCAAAAAAGCTGGCGGCCATTACAGTGCCCTCTTTGGCCGCGATCAGGCGAATCGAGGTCACCATAAACTCCCTTGTCAGGATCAGCATTACCGCCCAGATATCCAGCCTTCCCAGCACCAGGAAAATCAGGAACGCCGCGGTCGTCAGCATTTTATCCGCCAGCGGATCGAGAAACTTGCCCATGTTGGTCACCTGGCCGTATTTGCGGGCCATATGTCCGTCCAGCAGGTCGGTGAGGGCCGCCAGTCCAAAGACCAATCCGGCCGATAGGTAATGAAACGGGAAATCACACAGCATCAGCAGCAGGAATACCGGAGCCAGCACAATACGCAGGATCGTCAGTTTATTGGGTATATTCATCAGACTATATCCCCCATCAGGTCCCAGTCAAGCGCGTCGGTAATGGTGATACGCACCATATCCCCCGCCCGGACAGCGCCTTTAGGCGCGGAAAAGAAAACCTTGCCGTCGATATCCGGTGCATCCGCCGCACTGCGGCCGAACCAGCAGCCCGCGTAGCGATCGTAGCTTTCCACCAGTACCTCCAGGGTACGGCCTATCTGTTCTTCATTATAACGGGCGGCGACCAGCGCCTGTTCCTGCATAATAACATCCCGCCGCCGCTGTTTTTCCTGCTCCGGCACTTGGCCGGCCATGGTGGCGGCTTTCGTGCCTTCCTCAGGCGAAAAGGCAAAACAGCCCAGCCGCTCAAAACGCATATCCCGGACAAACGTACAGAGCTGTTCAAACTGCTCCTCGGTTTCGCCGGGAAAACCGGTCATCACCGTGGTGCGCAGCACGATCCCCGGCACCCGCTCACGGATATGGGCCATCAGCGCCCGCAGGGACGCTTCGTCCCCCGGCCGGTTCATTGAGGCCAATACCGCGCCGCTGGCATGCTGGATAGGAATATCCATGTACTTAACAACCTTATCCTGCCGGGCCATGGTGCCCAGCAGGTCGTCGGTGATATGTTCGGGATAACAGTAAAGCAGACGAATCCATTTTAATCCGTCGATTTCACACAGCCGGTCAAGCAGTTCCGGCAGATGGGACGCCCCGTCCCAGTCCTGTCCGTACAAGGTGGTATCCTGTGCCACCAATACCAATTCCTTGACGCCTGCCGCCGCCAGCGACCGCGCCTCGTCCACCAGCGCTTCCATTCCACGGCTGCGCAGGGGACCGCGGATCAGCGGGATGGCACAGTAAGCACAGCGATTGTTGCAGCCATCTCCCACTCGCAGGTAGGCAAAGAAGGAGGGGGTCGTTTGTACCCGTTGCCCATCCAGATCCCAGCAGCCTTTGTCCGGAAAACGCACGACCGGCGCACCGGCCAGTACCGTTTTCACCGCCTCCGCAATGTCCCGGTTGGCCCCTAGGCCGAGCACGCCATCGCATTCGGGCAGTTCGGCCGCCAGCTCCTCCTGATAGCGCTCCGCCAGACAGCCGGTAACGATAATACGCTGGATTCGCCCTTCCTTTTTCAGCTGGGCGAACTCCAGGATCTGGTCGATCGATTCCTTTTTGGCGTCCTCGATAAAGCCGCAGGTATTGACAATGACCACGTCGGCCAGCGCCGCATCCGCCGTCAGCGTATACCCGGCCTGTTCCAGCCGCGCCAGCATAAGCTCCGCATCCATTTGATTTTTAGGGCAGCCCAGCGACACCATTCCCACTTTGTAGGCCATAAAACGTTAATCCTCAATCTGAAAGTTGTGAATGGCGCGGCGGATCGCCTCATATGAAAACCCGTACCGCGCCAGTGCGGCCGTCGTTTTGCGGCGGCCGTCCTCGGTTGCCATCTTATTATAATATTTTTTTCGCAGCAATTCAAGTGCCAGAACAGAATCCTCCGTCAGAGTTTGTGCGGCGGCTTCTCTGGCTGTTTCACGGTCAAACCCTTTAGCCGTCAGTTCCTGCTCCACCCGGCGGCGGGGATAGCATTTACGGCGGGACAAATCCGCCGCCCAGCGGCGGGACAGCGCCTCGTCATCAAGGAATCCCAGTTCCTCCATCCGGTCGGCAGTCTGCGCGGCAATCTCCTCGCCGGCCTCCTCCGTCAGCTTGCGAACCAATTCCCCCTTGGAATGGTCCCGCAGGGACAGCAGATAGAGGGCCTTCTCTCGGGCGCGGTTGCGGGCTGACGCCTCTTTCAGCGCCTGCCATTCCGACTCGGTGACCGAGTCCCCCAGCCGGTATCCCGCCTCATCAAGCGTGCGGCGGTCGATCGTACCGGCCGGTTCCCCGTCCAATTCCACCCGATAGAGCTGCCGGCGGATCGTCTCCCGCTCCGTTATAACCATACGGCATTAGTCCTCAACGGAGATATCAATTTTTGCTTTGGCCGCCGCAGCACTGACCTTAGCCGCCGCCTCAATCGGGATTTCCACCGGAGCAGCCGCCCGCGGCGCCGGCTTAGCCCCGCGCGGATTGATAAGCCGGGGCAGATTTTCCCGCACCTGCTTTTCGACCTCCGCAGCCATTTCGGGATTGTTTTTCAGAATTTCCTTAACATTATCCCGGCCCTGGCCCAAACGCTCGTCGTTATAAGAGAACCACGACCCGGATTTTTGAATAATATCCAGCTTCACCGCCAAGTCGAGCAGCTCGCCCTCATGCGAAATACCCTCGCCGTACATGACGTCGAATTCCGCCTCCTTGAAAGGAGGCGCCACCTTGTTTTTAACCACCCGCACCCGGGTGTGGGAACCGATGGCGTCGCCACCCGTTTTCAGCGTTTCCGTACGCCGCACGTCTAAACGCACCGACGCGTAATATTTAAGCGCATTGCCGCCGGCGGTGACCTCCGGGTTGCCGTAGATAACGCCAACCTTGAGCCGGAGCTGGTTGATGAACAATGCAATACAGTTGGATTTTCCCACCGCGCCGGCCAGCTTGCGCATGGCCTGCGACATCAGCCGGGCCTGCAGGCCCACATGGCTGTCGCCCATTTCTCCCTCAATTTCGGCGCGGGGCACCAGCGCCGCCACCGAGTCGACGACCACGATATCCACCGCACCCGAGCGGATCAGCGCCTCCGCGATTTCCAGCGCCTGCTCGCCGGTATCCGGCTGAGAGACCAGCAAGGCGTCCACATCCACACCCAACGCCTTGGCATAAACCGGGTCGAGCGCGTGCTCCACGTCGATAAAGGCCGCCTCTCCGCCCAGTTTTTGTGTTTCCGCCACCGCATGCAGCGCCAACGTGGTTTTACCTGAGGCTTCCGGCCCGTAAATCTCGATGATACGGCCGCGGGGGAACCCGCCGATGCCCAGCGCCGCGTCCAAAGCCATGGAACCGGTGGGAATGTGCTCCACCGTCATCCCCACGTTTTGTCCAAGCCGCATGACTGCGCCTTTTCCATAGGTTTTTTCTATCTGCTGCAGAGCCATATCGAGCGCCTTTTTGCGGCTGTCCGACTGGGCCTCCCCGCCTTTTTTCTTATCTTCCGCCATACCGTTCCATCCTTTCCTGCTTATGCGTCATGATATCCTCATTATAGCCGATAGAGCGGCAAAAAGCAACCGTTTCCGCGAAAAAATCGAACATATATTCTACCGCGAATTCTCTCCCACGACCACCCGGCTGATACCAGCCGCATCCGGCAGAACCTTGATATGTTCCAGTCCCGCCTCTCTCCATAGAGCGGCAACCGCCTCTGCTTGTCCCACACCGATCTCAGCCATCAGCGCCCCGCCGGGGAGCAGTTTCGGCCGCCAATCGCGCGCTAGTGAGCGATAAAACCGTAGGCCGTCGCCGCCGTCCAACGCCATGCGCGGCTCATAACCCACTTCCCGCATCAACCCGGCGATATCCCCGGACGGTATGTAGGGCGGATTGGACACGATCAAATCTACCGGTTGGGGAAACCGGCGCGCTTCATGCAGCACGTCCGCCTTCACAGCCTCTATGTCGTACTGCGGATAACGCGCCAGATTGTCCCGCAAATAGGGAAACGCCTCATCCGACCATTCCACGGCCGTGACATGGATAGATGGAACCAGGCTGGCTATGCCGAGTCCCACGCAGCCGCTCCCCGCGCAGAGATCCAGCGCCCACGGAGACTCCACGCGGCAGCCCTTCAGCCAGTCTGCCGCTGTTTCACACAGGAGTTCCGTTTCCGGCCGCGGGATCAGCACCCCTTCCCCCACGCGGAGGGTCAGCGATAAGAAATCCCATTCTCCCAGCAGATATTGCAGCGGATAACCCGCGGCTCGCTTTTGGGCTGTCGCCCGCACCGCCCGCTCCCGCTCGACGGGGACGGGCTGTTCCCCGCTTTGGTCGATTCGTCCGCGGCCAACGCCGCCGATGTCTTCTATCAGGCACCGGGCGTCGAAGGCGGGGCTGTCGCAGCCGGCGCGTTCCAGCGCTTCGGCTGTTTCCCCCAGCAGTTGGCGGACGGTTACCACCGGTCCGCCTCCGGATCGTCTGGCAGAACCGCTTTTAAGGCCGCGATCGCGCATTCGATCATACTGTCGTCCGGCTCTTTGGTGGTAATGCGCTGCATCCACATGCCGGGTTTGGACACAGCCCGGCTCAACCAGCTGTCACTGCGGCCGGCCCACTTGATCAGCTCATACCCAATCCCTACCATCACCGGAATGGTCAGAATTTTAATAATCGTCCGCAAAAACGGCGTGGTCACCGGTATGAACATGGCGACGACAATGCCAACCAGCAGCATCAGCACCAAAAACGAGGTGCCGCACCGGGGATGAAACCGGCTCTGCCGGCGCACGTTTTCCACCGTCAGTTCTTCGCCGGCCTCATAGCAGAAAATGGTCTTATGTTCAGCCCCGTGATAACGGAACACCCGTTTGATGTCTTTCATCAGCGACACCAGCAACAGATAGCCGATAAACAAAACAATGCGGATTAACCCTTCAAAAATGCTGCGCCAGAGCCGGTTTTCCAGGGATGGTACCGCCTTGGTAATCAGCCCGAACAGCAAGGCGGGAAGATACAGGAACAGGCCAACCGCCAGCAAAACCCCGACAATGGTACTGAGAACCATCAGCAGGCTGACAAAGAACTGCTCCGCTTTGCCCGCCTCCTTGCCTTCTTTGCCCGGCTCCTCTTCCTCCAGTCCGGCCAGCTCAGCCGACCGCATCAGGCACCGATACCCCAGCACCATGGATTCCACCATATTGACCACACCCCTGACCAGGGGAATACGGCTGATGGTCGAGCGGCTTTTCGAGCGCTTGTTGGGGAATTCCTCCATAACGATATTCCCCGACACATGTCTTACCGCCATAGCGGTTTTCTGCGGCCCGCGCATCATCACGCCCTCGAGCAGCGCCTGGCCTCCGATGGACGTCTTTTTCTTTATGGAACACTGCGGCATAGGTTCGCATCCTTTCTTCACGTTTCCGGAGCAACCGGTAGGGTAATGGTCACCGTAGTACCCACTCCCAGCTCACTGTCGATATCCAGCCGGCCATTGTGCCGGCGGACGATCTCATCCGCCAGTGCCAAACCGATCCCGGAGCCGGGCCTGGTTTTGTTGGCCCGGAAAAATTTGGTTTTGACATTGGCCAGGTCCTCTTTGGCAATGCCGATGCCGTTATCACTGATTACCACCTGCACATGGCTTCCCATGTCGGCGGCCTCCATCCGAATCAGCCCGTTGTCGGAGGAGTATTTGATGGCGTTGTCCAGCACATTGATAAACACCTGACGCAACCGATCCCGGTCACCGAGCACCGGCGGCAGCGGCTGTTCCAGCGGTATATAATGGAGCTCCACCTGTTCCCGTACCGCCCGGTCCCGGAACAGGAAAGCCACCTCTTCCAATTCGGCGGACAAATCCATGCGGTCAAATTTCATCACCATATGGCCGCTCTGCATGCGCGAAAAATCGAGCAGCTCCTCCACAATTCCCGACAAACGCTCCGCTTCATTGGAAATGACATCCAGGCCCTGCGCGGTCAGCGCGGTATCGGTGAGCGCCCCTTGACGCAGCGTTTCGCTCCAGCCCTTGATGGCCGTCAGGGGGGTGCGGAGTTCATGGGAGATGGACGATATAAACTCATTTTTAAGCCGTTCGGCGTCGCCGATCTCCCCGGCCATATAGTTGATGGTATCACACAGGTCTCCGATTTCGTCGTCATGCGTTTTTTGAATATGCGCCTCGTAATCGCCCAAGGCAATCCGCCGTGCCGCCTGCCCAATTCCCGCGATGGGACGGATAATCGAGTTAATAAACACCAGATTAGATAGCATAACCAGGCAGATGATCACCAGCCCCACGGCCAGCGTCGTCAGCAGCGTCATCAAAATCTGCCGGTCCACCTGGTCGAGCGACACAACATAGCGCAGGGCTCCGGCCGGTTTTCCGGAAGAATCTTTTACCACTCGGGACAGGGCCATCACGTTTTCGCCGTTGCTGTTGGCGCCGTCCCAGAGGCCAGTACCGCTTTCGGACTGAAGGGCGTCTTTATAGTCCGATAAATTGGTTTCGGTCGGGGTGAACCCGGTCGAGGATACCAGAATATGGCCGGAAGCGCCGATAATCTGTAATTCCATTTTTTCTTTGTCGGTAAACTGCTCCACCAGCTGCCGCGCGGAGGATTCCAGCCGGAAATCGTCGCTTTCCATATAGCGGTCGATCTGCTGGTTATAAGCCGCGGCTCTCAGATGAAGGTTAGCCCGTACGCTCTGGTAGGATAGCGACCTTGTCACCACCATAAACGCGATTTCAAAAATCAAAAGCAGCAGGACGACCACGGCCAGGCCGTTGAGCATCCAGCGCCGGGTGATGCCTTTGCGCGCCAGCCCCTTCCCCCCGCCCGGACGGGGCAGGGTCACTCGGCCTGCCATTTATAACCCATGCCCCACACGGTCAGGATGTGGCGGGGAGTCGAAGGATCGTCCTCCACCTTCATCCGCAGCCGCCTTATGTTGACATCCACAATTTTTTCTTCCCCAAAATACTCCTCTCCCCAGACGTAGGCCAGAATATCCGACCGGCTGAGCGCTTTTCCGGGATTGGCAAAGAAATACTCCATAATCTGGAATTCCACCTGCGTCAGCTCCAGCTGCTCGCCCCGTTTTTTCAGGGTGCGGGTGCGCAGATTGAGAGTGAAATCGCCGCAGGTCATTTCTTCGATATAGTTCGGCTCCTGTTTCTCCCGCGCCGCATTGACCCGGCGGTAAAGCGCATCCACCCGCGCCACCAGTTCAGAGGGACTAAATGGCTTGGTAACGTAATCATCCGCCCCCATCATCAGGCCGCCCACCTTTTCCATCTCCTGCGTACGCGCGGTCAACATGATAATGCCCATGGAATCGCTGCGGGAGCGCAGTTCCCGGCAGACGGCAAAGCCATCCATCCCCGGCAGCATCACGTCCAGCAGCGCAATATCCACCGCCCCGCCGGTCTCGTCAAACCGCTGCAGGGCGTCTTCGCCTGAACCGGCCTCGATCACTTCGTAACCCGCCCGTTTCAGGTTGATAACGACAAATTCCCGGATGGAAGTCTCATCCTCACAGACTAAAATCTGTTTCATCCCCGGTCCTCCTTTATAACGGTCGAATAATATACTGTACTTTTTCCCTGTCGAGTGCATAGGTTTCGGAATCGTATTCCACCTGATACCGCACCCGGTTGCCCTCATCGTCCACGATCTCCAGCTGCTCTCCCGGTGCATCGGCCAGCTCTTCCGCCGTCCCGACACGCACCGTCAGAAATGCGTCCCCCGCCTTGCCGCCCCGGTAGGGATGCAGCTTCAGCTGATGCAGGGAGCTGTCATAGGTGGCAGTGACCGTACCGTTCCAGGCGTTGTCCTGCTCATTGAGCCAATTGTCGGGAATCAGAAGGTAATAGCTGTCCGTCATATTCACCACGCTGGCGAACAAACGCTGTTCTTTCTGCGTATCGTAGTTCCAGTACATCCACTGAGTCAGCCACATCGAATCCGCCACCGGCGCGGTTTCATAGCCCGGCAGCCGGGTACAGTAAGGCCATTCGACCTGGCCGTCCCGGTCCCCGGTGCCGTCCACGTCCATGGAAGGAATCGGCGTTTGGCGGGCGGTCATGCTGGTAATGTTATCCTCGCTTTTATAAAAGGGCGTATGCAGCTGTGTGCCGTCCCAGTAAATCAGTTCCGTAATAGTGGTGTCGGCATCCTTGGTACAGTCGATATATAGGCCGTAGAGATCCTCGCTCAGCCGGCCGACATGATGGGGGCCAAAGGTACGGATATACCCATCGACACGGGCCTGTCCCCTTTCCACCAGCCCTGCCGGTTGCAGGGTTTTGAGCCGGACGGTGGAGATATTCTGTGTGCTGTCCGTTTGGAACAGCAGCAGGTCATCCCGGCCGTTGATGACAAAATCCTCGACTACCAGGTGGGTGTAATACTGGTCGTCGCTGCGCACCGTTATTTTTTGGCCGGCCAGCGAATAGACGGCCAGCCGCCGGTCGCGGCTGTTATAGACGCTCCAGCCGGCCAGCAGCTCCTGCGTGCCGTCCCCGTCGAGGTCGCCGAACGTGACGCCGCTGATATCGGTGCTGAAGCCTTCGATATCGCTGACCGACTGCCACTCGTCGTCCACCTTGTCAAGAAGATTGATGTGGGTGCGCTCGCCTTCGCCGGAGAATTGGTAAAAAGCGATGGCTTCTTCCCCGCCGTCCTCGTCGATATCTTCCATGACAAAAGCGGAGAGGTACTCCCCGTCCTGGGGATATTTGAGAATATACTCCCGGGAGCTGCCGCTGCTGCGGATATACGCGTCCAGCGCCTGCTGGATTTCCTGCTGATCACCCGTGGGACGGGGTGCCCGCAGCTGCGATTCCACGTCGCCGATGCCGCTGCATCCCGACAGGAAACAGGCGACCAACGCCGCCGCGGCTATGGCTGCCTTACGCGGCATGAAACCCTCTCCTTTCTTCTGGAATTCCACCATAAAAAAAGCATGGCACACCGGTCTTATCCGACTGTCAGCGTGCCATGTCCTTCATCCTGATTGCGTGGCGGCCGCCTGCCGTATCCGGCGCTATACGATAAACGCCGCAATTTTCCCGGCCAGCCCCTCCTCGTCCGTACACTCTGCCCGCAGGGTCATCGGTTGGGACAGGTCCAAACTGAAAATCCCCATAATCGATTTGGCGTTGATGACATACGGATCGCACACCAGTTCAATCCGTCCGTCGATCTCGTTGCAGATATGTACAAATTCATTGGCCCTTTTTACGTTTTCCAGCAAAACAGTTGCTTCATACATAGCGGTCACCCCATCTTTAAGTGATTCCTATTATATACAGATTCCATTTTAAAAGCAAGTCCCTGCGGCCAGAAATCGCAATTGCACTTTCAGGCGTCATCAGGTATAATACAAGCACTATTCCATGCCATAAGGTCGCCTGTGCGGCGCGGCATTTCAAGAGGTTTTATCATGAACATACGCTTTCACACCCTTGGCTGCAAGGTAAATCAATACGAAACACAGGCCATGATGGCCATGATGGCCGGGGACGGGGACGACGTGGGCGAGTTTGTACCCGGGGACGACGGGGCCTGCTGCGCCGATGTGCTGGTCATCAATTCCTGTACCGTCACCGCCGAAAGCGACCGTAAGCTGCGGCAGCTGCTGCGGCGCTGCCGGCGGGACAACCCCCAGGCGCTGTTGGTTTTGACCGGCTGCATGCCCCAGGCCTTTCCCGAGAAAGCCGCCCTGTTGACCGAAGCGGACATTGTCATGGGCAACGCCGACCGCCGCGCACTGGCCGACCGGATACGGCTCCACGCCGAGGGGCGCCGCTGCGTGGACATAGCGCCTCACCACACGGATTATGAATCGCTGCAGATTGGGGAGTTCCAAGGCCGTACACGCGCCTTTGTCAAAATAGAGGACGGCTGCAACCGGTTTTGTTCCTATTGTATCATTCCCTACGCACGGGGTCGCGTCCGCTCCCGGCCTCTTGCGGAGCTCCGCCGTGAACTGGCCGCGCTGGCGGAAAACGGATACCGTGAGGCGGTGCTCGTTGGGATCAATCTGACTTCCTACGGGCAGGATTGCGGGCTGACCATCGCCGACGCGGTGGAAACCGCAGCCGCGGTTCCCGGGATCGAGCGGATACGCCTGGGATCATTGGAACCGGATCACATGACCCCGGCGCTGGTTGAACGGCTGGCGGCGCAACCCAAGCTCTGCCCCCAGTTTCATTTGTCCCTTCAGAGCGGGTGTGACGCCACCCTAAAGCGGATGAACCGCCATTATACTGCCGCCGAATACGCACAGGTTTGTACGCGCCTGCGGGAGGCCTTCCCCGGCTGTTCGCTTACCACCGACATTATGGTGGGCTTCCCCGGTGAGGACGATACGGAATTTGAAGAATCGCTTGCATTTGCCCGCTCCATCGGCTTTTTGCAGGCTCACGTCTTTGCTTATTCCCGACGGCCTGGCACGCCGGCTGCCAAGGCGCCGGATCAGGTGACCCAAGCAGAAAAAAACGCCCGCAGCCGCCGGATGGCGGCCGTCTGCGGCGAGGAACGGGACCGGCAGCTGAACGCCCTGCTGGGCCAGCAGGCAGAAATCCTTCTGGAAACCCGTACAGAGGACGGCCTGTTCGAGGGCTACACGCCCACCTACGTACCGGTTTATTGTGAAACCGCCGCGTCTCCCGGAGACCTGGTCGTTTGCCGGATCACCGGCCGGCGGGGTGACGCCTGCGTCGGAAAAGACGTGCGTTTCCCATAATGGCATTATAGGAGGTTTTTATCATGCTGCACTTCACGCGGGAGCTGGATCTCCCCTATGCGGTGGCCGGAGTGGATCAGCCTGCCCGGCCCGCCTGCTTGTTTACTTATCTGCTGGACGATATCCCCGCCCTGCCCTTTCATGAGCGGCCGGCGGTGATCATCTGCCCCGGCGGCGGCTACAGCGGCACCTGCGACCGGGAGGCCGAACCGGTTGCGGTTCGTTTTGCCGCGCTGGGCTTCCACAGCTTCGTCCTGCGCTACAGCTGTATACCCCATCGCTATCCCACGGCTCTGCTGGAACTGGCCGCAGCCGTGGCTGAGGTGCGCGCTCATGCGGACGAGTGGCATGTGGATCCCAAACGGATCTTTGTGCTGGGATTCTCCGCCGGCGGCCATCTGGCCGCTTCACTGGGCGTCGGCTGGAATCAGGAGCCGGTATCCCGTCTGCCATGGGGCGCGCAGCAGATGCGTCCCGATGGGATGATCCTGTGCTATCCGGTTATTACCTCCGGCCGCTTTGCCAACCGCGGCTCGTTCGATAATTTACTGGGAGCGGAAGCCACCCCTGCCATGCTGGAGTCCGTATCACTGGAAAAACGGGTATCCGCCGACACGGTTCCCGCATTTATCTGGCACACCTGTGACGATGGCTGCGTACCGGTGGAAAACGCGCTGATGATGGCGGCCGCCCTGCAGGAATATAAAATCCCACTGGAACTGCATATCTATCCCCACGGTGAACATGGCCTATCCCTGGCTAACGATCAGGCAGGCCGGGATGTCCCCGCCTGCCAGGAATGGCCGGAGCGGGCGGCGGATTGGGCCAGGGCGCTTACCTGACACCGCCCACAGATTATTTTATTTATTCCAATCCTATATCCCTTAAAATACGGTTCACTTCTTCCCGCAGGGTTTCCTCCCCTGCCCCGGAGCGGACAACCTGCCGAATCTTTTGCACGGCCTGATAGCAGGATAATTCGGCCCGCCGGTCTGCGCCGATGCCCTCCCAAATCGACTCCCACTCACTTAATCCGCGCTCCCTGCCCGCCGTTTTTTTCATCCGTTTCGCCTCCGTATATGGTCTGTGTGAATAGTTTATATTTCTACAGGCTATTATATACCGGGATTGTAAATTATACAATACCTTTATATAGAAGTCGGAGGGGATACAGGTGATCGATTACGCCGCATTAGGGACACGTATACGGCAGGCGCGGGCAGAGCGAGGATTTACACAGGAGCGGCTGGCAGAGATGGTCAATATCTCGCTGTCCCATATGAGCAATATTGAAACCGGCCGCACCAAGGTGTCGCTGACTATCCTGGTGGATCTGGCAAACACCTTGAACGTTACGGTGGGCTATTTGCTGGAAAGTGCTTTTGGGGGCCGCCAGCCGGTGGTCCTCCATGAAATTGATCATGTACTGGCCGACTGTTCCGAGGAAGAACTGGCTTTTTTGCTGGATGCCGTTAAAAGCTTGAAGTCCAGCCATCGCCGGCATTTCCCCCCCTCCCACGCAGACAAACGATAAGGAGTTACACCAACATGCCCTATTCCAAAATGAATCATCAAGAGGCCCGCGTTATTCTCCAGGACGGCCTGTATGGCGTGCTGGCCACAGCAGGAGTCGACGGCCGTCCCTACGGCGTGCCCCTCGCTTATGTTGTTGAAGGCAACTGCCTGTATTTTCACGGCTCACCCTATGGCCAGAAAATAAAAAACCTGCGCGAAAATCCCCATGTATCCTTTACGGTGGTCGCCGAAGCGACCGTTGAACCGGAGCATTACACGCTGGCCTATCGCAGCATCATCGCGTTTGGTGAAGTCGTTCCCGTTCACGATTTGGCCGCCAAGCGCGCGGCTATAAGGTCTTTATGTGAAAAATACGGAGCGGCCTTTGATGCCGATAAACTGAATCCCCGTCTAAAAACTACTGCCGTTTATTGTATGAACATCGAATATCTGGCCGGAAAAGCCAACGGGTGACACGAAAGACGCCAAAAGCTTAAAGCCGGGGCATAAACCTCGTCCACCCGGCATATCCTTTTTCAGAAAGGATGTGACCGGGGCATGCTGGTAGCCTTACAGATACAAGAACGCCACCCCAGGGGATGGCGTCAAAAAATATGGGAACGCTTCCGCCGCGCCGGCGAGGTTCGTTCCCATTTTGTTTCGGTGCCGGGCGGACGGTATATACAAATCGTGGCTGAGTGCGACCGGCACGGCCGGGTAGACTGGCGGGAAATCCGCCGTGTCGCTGGCAGCGAAGCCTCACGCATGCTGCTTCCGGAGGGCATTTGCCCGCCGGAAAACAGCGGCGTTTCCTCATTTTCCGGCAGGGCGCTGCGGCAGGAGCTGATGCGCCAGACCGCGCTGCAGCTTTTGCGCACGGTTCCCACGCTTCCCCGCCAGACGGTCGTCGTCTATGACCCGCAGGGTCGGCATCCCTCCCTGGCGGACGACCTTATATCGCTGGCGGCGGACATACGGATTGTCACTGCGCGGCCAGCCGCCTATGAGGACGCGCGGGACCGGGCTATGGCGCAGCATGGTGCCTGCCTCCCCGTCACGGACGACACCGCCTGTATAGGCGGCGCGGCCCTGGTGCTGGCGCCCGACGGCATCGGCCCGGACGTGCCGTCTCCCAGGGGATGGATTCTGTCCGGTGCGGACGGAATTCGACCGCATACCATTACCGGCTATATTCCCGCCGCCTGCGAAGCGTATATGGATACACTTCCCCCCGGATGCGACATCTGGGACTATCTGGCCGGGCTTTACGAACTCAGCGCCATCCGGTCGATCGGCGCGCGTCCACCACTGGCCCTCTGCGCTGGCGCCCAGCATCTGTCGCTCGGTGACATTGGCTGGCGGCTGGCAGGGCTTGACATCAGCATTTCCGTTTAGTATAATGACACGATAGGGTCTCTGTTGAAGGGACGGCTAAACAAATTTGTACCGAAAGGCACGGGACGGATACGATGAACAAACAAACCATCATCACCGACGAAGGTCTTAAAAAGCTGGAGCAGGAGCTCGAGGAATTAAAAACCATCAAGCGCAAGGAAATTGCGGAGAAAATTAAAGTCGCGCTGTCCTTCGGCGACCTGTCAGAAAACAGCGAATATGACGAAGCCAAAAACGAGCAGGCCATTATCGAAGGCCGAATCGCGGAAATTGAGGCGCAGCTCAAAAACGTCCACATACTGGACGAAAACGAATTGAATGACGGCGCTGTCCATGTCGGCTCCAAAGTCGATGTGCGCAACATGGCCACCAAAGCGGTAATTACCTACCGGATTGTCGGTTCCACCGAATCCGATCCCCTGAACGGGCGTATTTCGGACGAATCCCCGGTGGGCAAGGCGCTGCTGGGTCACGGGGTGGGCGATAAAATCGAGGTCGAAATCCCCGCTGGGATCACTGCCTACGAAATCACCGCTATCTCCAAGTAAGCTGTGTCAGCGGACGGGCAGGCCCTCTGGGCTCCCGTCCGTTTTCTTCTGTTATTGCATTCTGCGTGAAGGGGTGTCTTCACGCCCACCGGCCATGGGCCGGACAAGAGAAATGGAGGTTTACAATGAGCGACGTACAACAGACACCGCAGACCGAAGAAGCGCTGTCCGAGCAGCAGCTCTCCGAACTGCTGCGCATCCGCCGGGACAAGCTCTCCGCCCTGCAGGAAGCCGGCAAAGATCCCTTTGCCATTACCCACTATGCGGTCACCCATCACAGCGAGGATATCAAAACGGGGTTTGACGCGCTGGAAAACGCCGAAGTTTCGGTGGCCGGGCGGATGATGTCCAAACGGGTGATGGGCAAGGCGTCTTTTTGCCATATCCAGGACCTGTCCGGCACCATCCAATCGTATGTGGCACGGGATGGTATCGGCGAAGAGCCGTACGCCGCCTTCAAAAAATTCGACATTGGCGATATGGTGGGCATCCGGGGGACGGTCTTTAAAACCAAGACCGGCGAAATCTCCATCCACGCGGCCGAGGTAACCCTGCTGGCAAAGAACCTGCAACCGCTGCCGGAGAAATTCCATGGCCTGACCAATACGGATACCCGTTACCGACAGCGATATGTGGACCTCATCACCAATCCGGAGGTCAAGGACACCTTTATCAAGCGTTCCAAAATTATTAGCGCCATCCGCCGGTTCCTGGACGAACGCGGCTTTATGGAAGTGGAAACGCCCATGCTGGTCGCCAATGCCGGGGGCGCGGCGGCGCGGCCTTTCGAAACCCACTTTAACGCACTGGATGAGGATTTTAAGCTGCGCATTTCGCTGGAGCTGTATCTCAAGCGGCTGATCGTCGGCGGCCTGGAACGGGTTTACGAGATTGGGCGCGTGTTCCGCAACGAGGGCCTGGATACCCGTCACAACCCGGAATTCACCCTGATGGAACTGTACCAAGCCTACACCGATTATCACGGTATGATGGACCTGACGGAGAACATGTACCGCTTTGTAGCGCAGGAAGTGCTGGGCACCACCATCATCACCTATAACGGCGTGGAAATGGATTTGGGCCGTCCCTTCGCCCGCATCACCATGGTCGACGCGGTCAAACAGTATGCGGGGGTGGATTTTAACGAAATCCATACGCTGGAGGAAGCCCGTGCCGCAGCCGACGCCCATCATGTGGAATACGAGGAGCGGCACAAAAAAGGCGACATTCTCAATTTGTTTTTTGAAACGTTTGCCGAGGAACATCTTGTACAGCCCACCTTTGTGATGGATCACCCGGTGGAAATTTCGCCGCTGACCAAACGCAAGCCGGACGATCCGGAGTATGTGGAGCGGTTCGAGTTCTTTATGAACGGATGGGAAATGGCCAACGCCTATTCCGAGCTGAACGACCCCATCGACCAGCGGGCGCGATTCGCGGCACAGGAAGAACTGCTGGCGCAGGGCGATGAAGAAGCCAACCACACCGACGAGGACTTCCTCAACGCGCTGGAAATTGGCATGCCGCCCACAGGCGGCATCGGCTTTGGCATCGACCGGATGTGCATGCTGCTCACGGATTCCGCCGCCATCCGTGACGTCCTGCTGTTCCCGACGATGAAGCCGCTGAATAACGATTAACCGTTAAATGGAAATTTGTATCGGGAATACGTCCGGTTCAGCAAAGGATTATTAAAGCACAGGCTTTTTCCTTATACTATAGTAAAAGGGCCCCGCTTAGGTAGACACCCATAAGGAAGTAAATGAATTTTCCGGTAAAACCGGCGTGGCGAAAGTCACGCCGGTTCTTCTATCTCTGTTGGCAGTTCCGGTTTCGCAAGCGGAATACGGATTTTTCCTACATAGGTAAAGTAAACTTCAATCGTGACATGCTTCTTACCGCCAATCTTCTTCGGACTATGAATCACAATCTTTTCAATCAGTTCATTTACTGTAGCGGCAGTAAGTTCCTGCAAGTCGGAATACCTGTCAGCAAGCTGAAGAAAACGCCCTACATCGGCCATCTGCCCAGCTTCATTTTCAATTTCCCGTTCCAGAGAAATGGCAAGTCTCTGAATTTCTTCCTGCTCCGTTTCATACTGTGCCGAGAGTTTTTGAAAACGGAGGTCGCTCAATTTCCCCAGAACAGAATCCTCATAAAGTCTTTGGATGATCTTGTCCAAATCTTCCATGCGCTTCTGCGCCCCGGAGAGGGCTTTCCGCTTCTGCGTCAACTCCGCTTTCCGGCTGGCTTCGTCCTGTGCCAGCATTTCCTGCGTGAAATCATCCCGGAACAGCCGCACATAGGTCAGCGTTCCCTGAATACATTCCAGAACCCTCTTGTAAAGCGTGACCTCCCGGATATAATGAATCTTGCAGAAGCCTGTGTTGCTCTTGTAATTAGAACATACAAAATGATCCTGTGAATCATCTTTGTAGGTATTGCAGGTGCAGTAATAAAGTTTTGCACCGCAATCAGCACAATAGACAAGGCCAGAAAAAATACTTGTTTTTCCTGTCTTTGTCGGTCTGCGTTTGTTTGTCCGTAATTCTTGCACCCGTTCCCACTGTCCGCGCTCAATGATTGCCGGCTGTGTGTCCTCAAATACTCGTTGGTTTTCTTTCGGATTCATCATGCGCTTTTTGAATTTCAGGGATTTGGTATAGGTCTTGAAGTTGACGGTACAGCCGGTGTATTCCGGTCTCTCCAATATTCCGGCGACAGATTTGGAACACCACTGGTACATGTTATCTGGCATTGTCCATCCCTTTTGCTTCGCATGATACGCAGTAACGGTCAATACTCTGTCAGCGGTCAGAATTTTTGCAATCTGCATGGGGCCTTTCCCTGCAATGCACAGGCCAAAGATACGCCGTACCACCTTTGCCGCTTCTTCGTCCACAACCCATTTCTTTTTATTCTGTGGGTCTTTCACATATCCATAGGGCGGGTTGCTGGCAATGTGTTCCCCAGCCTCCCTGCGCATTTTCACAACGGCACGGATTTTCTTGCTGGTGTCTTTTGCGTAATAATCGTTAAAAACATTCTTGAATACAGCAAAATCATTCTCGCCTTTGGCGCTGTCCACATCGTCATTGATAGCGATAAAGCGAACGTCATAGGCGGGGAAAATAAAATCCTGCAAACGTCCCATGTAAGAATACTCCCTGCCCAGACGAGACAGGTCTTTAACGATCAGGGTGGAGACCGAATAGTCCTCCACATATTTCATCATTTCCAAAAATCCGGGCCTTTGAAAATTCGTCCCTGAAAATCCGTCGTCCACGAAAAACATGGTGTTTCTAAAGCCGTGTTCTGCCGCATATTTGGACAATAACGCCTTTTGATTGGTAATGGAATTGCTCTCCCCATCAAGCGCATCATCCTGACTCAGACGGCAGTATAAAGCTGTAATTTTATCTGGCTGCTGGTTCATAGTAGCTCCTTTCTTCCCGCAATCCGGGATAACAGCCAGGTAAACGGTTGCCTATATTATATCGCGTTGCTTTTCTTTTTTCAGCAGGTTTCATTCTGTTTCCTCCAAATTCCCGGCCATGATACGGCGCAGTTTATCCAGCACACTTTCTGCCCCTTCCTCCGCATAATGGGGAATTGTATGGTAGACGGTGTTTCCTTCAATTTCAATTAGTTCTTCCCGGCTGAATTCAAACTCAAATACGCCGTCCTTAAAATGTTCTGCCACCCGCTCGGCAATTTCCGGCTTCAGATATTTAGGAAGTTCACTCATATCTGTAGGTTTATGCAATCACATCCCCCTCCTTCCTTGCAGGTAAAATATTCAGCGTAATGACTGCCGGACGGCCAAGCCCCTGTTTCCTGCGGATAATCAGGCCGCTGCGCTCCAGTTCCTGAAAAGCCCTTGTCGCTACCTGGCGGCTACGGTGCAGTTTTTCCTTTGCTTCTTCCACCGTGAAATAAAGCCGGATCCGGCCGTCCGGGTCTATGTAGCCGTTCTCCCTAGAAATGCCTGCCCGGTCAAAGAGCAGGGCGTACAGAAGCTTTGCGTCATTGGATAAATCCAATGGTATCAGAAAACGTGGAAAGGGCAGATAGGGCGGTACGCCGCTGTCCTCCTTGTAAGGCATCAAAAAATGGTTTTGCATAGCACACTCCCTTCCATCAATCCATCCCTTAGATTGATTTGATTGATATTGACTATTTTGTTATTAACTTCTTTTCTTTTATTTCCGTCTAAATATGGGCTGTCAGAAAGGTCTGGAAATCCAGCGTCTGAAAAAGAGGGACAGGATTGTCTGGAACGTCAGGTTTTCCAGTCTCTGAAAATCCAGTATTGGAAAATCCCATACAGGCAGGATATGTAACAAACCGATAAACCGGCAGAATAGAAACCGCACCTAAATTGGATTTCCCAATTTAAGTGAAAAGCCTTCTGCGGACAGTTAAAAACAGGTTTTTGAGGAGAACAGGGGATTTATCCATCATACCCATTGACAGCAGCTTAAAACAGCAGCAAATTCAATACTTTTTCGCTTCTAATTGTCCGCATGACAGCCGCCTTTTCCGGTCACTGTCTGTTTTCTGTCTGCGGTGAACCTTCACTGCACAGGGCTTGCAATATTTGGCTCGGTTAGAACCGGGGCGGAACGGCTGCCCACAGACGGCACAGCGTTTTAATTCTTCCCGAAATAAGAGTGCCGTTTCCAAGGGCTTATCCAGTGGTAAGACAGCAGAGCGGAACCATTTGCAGAGAAGTGAATAGGAAATACTCTGGACGCACATACATTCCTCACCGTCATCCAAAGCGATACAGTTGCCGCCGTCATAGTTACAGCATTCATGTACCAGCTTGCGCATCCGGCGATACTGCGGATAATTCATAACCGGAATCTGATTGTGAATAAAAAACGCCTCCTTCCTAACAGCAAAAAATATTCCTCTACTATTCAGTACATTTTAGGGCAAATATTGGGGGGCTGTTTGAAAAATTCACATTTGAAGTATGCAAATACTCACTACAGAACAAAATCCCTTCTATATATCCGTTCATTTTTCTCTGAAAAGTTGCTGTCTGTGCATAAGTTTTTACAAAAAAATCCGCCGCAGATTTTTCTGCAACGGATTTTAGGGATTTGGCGGGTATTCAAATTTGTATCCAATACCAATAACACTTTTGATGTAACTGGACACATCTGGCGAGACTTTCAGCTTCTTCCTCATATTGCTGATATGGTTGTTAACGGCCTTTCGTGAGTAGTAAGAATAATCCTCATTCCACACAAGATCAATAATCATTTCATAAGTGAATACCCGTTTGGGATTTCGGATCAGCAATGCCAGTATATCAAATTCCTTAGCTGTCAAATCGATAACTTGATTTTGCACCCGTACAAGTCTTTGCTCCAGGCATACATACAGGTTGCCTTCCCGAAACTCGGTCAATCGTTGACCGTTGTTTCCGCCACGGAGATATGAAGGCGGACATAGGACACAAGTTTCCTCATATTCTCGGATAAACTCTGCTAACTCTTTTTTCTTGCCAGCACTAAGGACCTCAAACAGCTTTTCACCAATTTGTCTGCCGGATTCGGATATATCCAAAACAACTAATTTCCCATGTTATCACCGCCTTGTAGTTCTCTAATATATTTCTCGAAAGATCATGTAGCTGGAAGACAATATACTTTTTCTAAAAAGCTATGTTTTAATTTACTTTTTCAAGAATCACTAAAGTATTCTCATCCATACTTGAAATAATATCCATTCCTTCATCAATATGTCCCAATATAATCAAGCTGTCTGAATACCGAAAGTCCTGATAAAAAATTGAGAGGTTTCCCCATGGAGCATACAGACAGAGATCGCCTATATCGGGATCGCAGCCGTCAGGCTCTCCCTCGGTCGGCAATTCGTTATCGAGATAAGCGATTTTTTCAACCCCGTTGAAATCTTCAAAGTTCAGGTGAAGCGGCAGCATATCAAAAAGTGCGTTGGCGGCAGGAGTATCATATAAGGTCACATCAAATTCCTGCCCGTCTATAACCAGCTTCAATTTCCGCTCTCCTGTTTCGGGTGTGCCTGTATTGCTTGGAGATGATTCCTGCGTCTGTGAATCGGTCGGCTGAAGCTCTGGGTTTTCAGTATCGCTTTGAGGGGGCGTCTGTTCTTGCCCAGAACTTTGTTCGGGAGCAATCGGCGGGTCTTTTTGTTCCGTACAGGCAGCAAGACCAAAGCACAGCAATACACCTAAAACAATCAAAATGCTCTTTTTCATCGTGCACCTCCGTTTTGCATCACGGTTATTTTCCGCTGAACACAGGAAAAAAGCTGTATTCGCCGTAATCCTTAAATTTCAGCGTCTTTAATGTTTCCATATCCTCATCTGAAATTTCAAAATCCAAACTTGCGTTATTTTGCATATGCTCCACATTGGCAGTTTTCGGCAACGCAACCGTCCCTAAATTCAGAACATATTTAATACACAACTGCGGAACGGAAACCCCGTATTTTTGAGCCATAGCCACAATGGTTTTTTTTTCAAAGCTTCACCGTGAGCAATCGGAGAGTAGGCTTCAACAACGATATCCTGTTCTTTGCAATACGCAATCAGTTCAGCTGGGGTATTTCCGATATGAATGAGAAGCTGATTTACCATTGGCTTGATTTCACAATGAGCAATCAAGTTTTCGAGATCGTCAATAAGGAAATTTGAAACGCCGATTGCCTTAACTTTACCTGCCGCATAAGCGTCCTCAAGGGCTTTCCATACCTGTATGTTTTCTTCAAAGTAGCGTTTATCATTACGCCATTCTGCCCACGGCTGGGGGCTGTGTATCAGCATAAGGTCAATATATCCGAGCCCCATTTTATCAAGCGTTTCATCAATGGATTTTGCCGCCGCGTCATAAGTTTTTGCTTCTGCCGCTACCTTGCTTGTAACAAAAAGTTCTTCTCTCGGAATACCGCAGGCTTTGATTCCCGTGCCAACGCCTTTTTCATTGTCGTAGGCCTGTGCAGTATCAATGTGACGATAGCCGATTTTCACAGCCGAAACAACTGCACCAGCTACTTTGCCATCATCTATAAACCAAGTTCCAAGTCCCAATACAGGAATATTTTTACCATTGCTTAAAGTCTTAAATTCCATTATAATTCCTCCGTTTTCTTATGAAATTTCCGTATGAATTTTGTGCTGTAATGGGCAATGAAGATACAAAGTCCCATAAGAGCAAGATAGTCGATATAAAACAGTATCTTCGGTTCGCTGTAATCCAAAAATACAAATTCACTTTTCAAAAAAAGATGGGTTGGAAAATCTCTGCCTATAAATGCCCATAAGCCATATCCGGCGATAACCAATCCTATTACGAAAGCGATCATACTGCGGCTTTTTGCTTTGCTTTTTATCCCTGCCGCTTTACGGAACATTCCCAAAATCATATTCCAATGAAGTCCCAAATGCAGGCTCATTAAAAGAAATCCCCAGTATGCTCCGAGAATATGAAGCCGGCGAGCCAGAGATATACCTCCGTTGAAAGGCAAGAAATCAAACACATAGCGAGACATCAAAATACCGCTATACATTTGAGCCAGAATAGAAATAAGTACGAGCAAATCAATACAAAGCGTTAAAATACGCAGCACATTGTATTTCCCTTTGAATAGTGATTTGTACCAATATCCGTTTAGAATGTGGTGAGAGATAAAAAGGAGAAACATTCCAGCGCCCACCCATTCGTGCAGTATTTCTCCCCAAAAATGATAGCCCATTAAAAAAAGCATTGCCAGCGTCATTAAAACATCAACGGCTAATTTTATAATGACCTTTGGTTTCATTTCTCCACCGCCTTGTTAATGCAGGCAATAGCGTTTAAGCTGCGGGGGTAGCCGATATACGGCAGGCACTGCGAAACAACACGAATCAAAAAGTCCTTGTCATTTCCCATATTCATATTTCCTTTTGCGTGAGCGATAAGCTGTGATTCACAGCCGCCCTGCGCCATAAGAAAGCAAAAGGTAATGAGTTCACGCTCGGAAAGTTCAAGACCTTTTCGAGTATAGTAATCACCGAAGCAGTTTGCCGCCAACCAACGGTTGATATGCCCTGTTTTCCAAGCCTCTTTCATATGTTCGCCAAAGATTTCTGATTGTAATTCAATTCCCTTTTCCAGTCTGTTTT
The DNA here is from genome assembly GCA_900552115.1 of uncultured Oscillospiraceae bacterium. Lineage (GTDB taxonomy): Bacteria > Bacillota > Clostridia > Oscillospirales > Acutalibacteraceae > UMGS1474. The sequence continues at coordinate 22,760 of URYP01000010.1, forward strand.
CAAGGGTAGTAGTTGCCTGCCCATCAAGGGGAAGCTCTATTCCGTTCTCGGTCAATATTTCATTGGTAACATTCAAAAAAGGCAACATTCTGCCATAACCCAAATAGTCGGTCGCTTGATAAACGATCTCCTTTGCGACTATCGGAGTAATACCGTTTTTTAACGCTTGGGATAGCATTTCTTTATATGTTTCCACACCTCCGCAGCCGATCAGCGTTGCCAAAATCGTCATATAGCGGGTAGAGGGTTCTAATTGCTGATTTTCTTCCTTTATAACTTCATCAAATACAAAATGCTCAAAGCGTTCTGCAAATTCGGGGTCTGTTCTATACAAATCCATTTTTATTCCTTTCAGATTTTTTGACTGCCGGTAGACCACACGTGCTTTTCCTTTGCGGCGGCAGGAGTGTTTTGTGCCATTACGCCCACCAAATTGTGAGGAACATAGGGTTCTTCCAAGAAAGCAAGTTCATCAGCCGTCAAAGTAAGCCCTGTAGCTTTTACCGCACCCTCAATATGGCGGAGTTTCGTTGCACCCACAACAGGAGCAGCAACCTTTGTAAGCAGCCACGCAAGAGAAATTTCAGTCATAGACACGCCGTGCTTGTCGGCAAGCTGTGCCACACGGTCAATGATGATACCGTCCTGCTCGGCGGTGGCGTCGTATTTCAGATGTGCATAGCTGTCCTGTTCTAAACGCTTTGAGGTTTCACCGGGATGTTTCGCAAGCCGCCCTCCTGCGAGTACGCTGTAGGGCGTCAAAGCTATGTTTTCTTCCCCGCAGAGCTTTACCATTTCACGTTCTTCTTCACGGAAAATCAGGTTATAGTGTCCCTGTACCGATACGAATTTTGCAAAGCCTTCTTTTTCTGCAAGTGCGTTCGCTTTTGCAAGCTGATAGGCAAAGCAGTTGGAAATACCGATATAGCGGGCTTTTCCCGATTTGACGGCTTTATTCAGCCCCTCCATAATATCGTAAAGGGGCGTGGCGTAATCCCACATATGATAGATGTATAAATCCACATAATCCATACCGAGATTTTGAAGGCTTTTATCCAACATTCGTTCAATGTGCTTTTGCCCGGAAATGCCCTGTTCGATTTCCTCATTGGTACGGGGCAGAAATTTTGTAGCAATGACCACATCATCACGCTTGGCAAAATCTTTGACTGCCCTGCCGAGATACTGCTCGCTTGTGCCGCTTTGATAAGCAATCGCCGTATCAAAGAAATTAACGCCAAGCTCCAATCCTTGCTTTATGATTTCACGGGAATGTTCTTCATCAATCGTCCAGCTATGCTGGCCGTTTCCTGCCTGACCGAAGCCCATACAGCCCATGCAAATACGGGATATATTGAGGTCTGAATTTCCCAATTTTGTGTATTCCATTATTTCATCTCCTTTTTTGTTGCATCCCGTGTGATACTCACACTTTCTTTTAAATACAGTTTTTCATCTAATATAAGTTGTACCGCCAACTGAACAAGAGAGGGGAGCGTGGTAATATATCCTTTGGCCGGTTCGCCCTTTACAGTCAGAACAAAGTCATTTTCCAATCCCTCTTTGAGATAGCCGGGTCTAAGAACCGTATAATTCAGGCTGCTTGCCTCGATAGCATCAACTGCCTGTCGGTTAGGAATCTGTGCCGGCTCATTATCAAGATTGTCATCTCCGTCAATCTCTATGGGAATTTCATTGTAAATACCGACTGCTCCCATAAAGATAAGCCTTTTTACACCGCAATCGGACATTGCCGCAACGATATTTTTTGCAATCTGAGGCAGACAATCTCCAGATATGGCACAATATACAACATCTTGTCCCGGCATAACCTTTTTCAAATCTTCCATCTTTTCAGCATCACCGTTGATTACATCTGTACGGGAACTGTTGGAAAAGATTTCTTTTGCGTGTCGGGAAAATAAGGTGATATAACAGTCCGTATCTGACAACAATTTTTCTGCTATAGCACTTCCGGCTGTGCCAGTAGCACCTAATAATAAAATTCTTTTCATAAGCTATGTTCCTTTCAAGATTTTTCATATTGAGAGAGCCAATCTTTCAGCTCCTTGTCGGAGACACAATTCAGCATTTTGCCTTTTTCCCAATTAGCATTGGGGCAGAGAGCTTTTAGCACTTCGACAGTTCTGCCCATCCCGCTGCCTCCGCTGGTGGCAAAGGGAACAATCGTCTTTCCTGAAAAGTCGTAGCTTTCCACAAAGGTGTTGATAATGGTAGGGGCAACATACCACCAAATCGGAAAACCGATAAAGACGGTGTCGTAGTTCTCTATATTGACTGCCTTTTCTGCAATTTTTGGTCGAGAGTTCGGATTGCTCATCTCAACGCTGCTGCGGCTCTTTTTATTTGTCCAGTCAAGATCGGCGCGGGTGTATGGGATTTCAGGCTTGATTTCAAACAAATCCGCACCTGCCGCCTTTGCTAAATTCTGAGCGGCAGATTTTGTAATACCGCTTGCCGAAAAATATGCTACCAGTTTTTTGCTCATTTATCTTCCCTCCAGTTCGTTGTATTCTTCATCGGTTACAGGCTCACACCATTCGTTCGAGATGTTTTCTCCCGGTACTTCCACCGCAATATGCGAAAACCAACTATCTTTTTTTGCACCGTGCCAGTGCTTGACCTCCGGCGGTATGGTGATAACCATCCCGGCGGTTAAAGAAACAGGCGCCTTGTTTTCCTCCTGATACCAGCCCTCGCCAACCGTACAGATAAGAAGCTGTCCGCCGCCGCTTGCAGCATGATGAATGTGCCAGTTATTCCGGCAGCCCGGCTCAAAGGTCACATTGGCAAGAAAAATGGTTTCCTGCGGATGTGTAAGTGGGTTCAAATAAGAATTTCCTGTAAAATATTGGGCAAAGCCTTCATTGGGATTACCCAAGCCAAATATATTTTCCTTTTCAAATTCTTCACGGGTTAAGTATTTCATCTCTGCTCCTTTCTACCAAGTCATTGCAAATTCAACCAATTCAGGATTTTGGGCATTGCCGATCATTGGTTTTCCGGTGTCCAGTTTACGAAGTTCTGCCATTTCTTTTTCACTAAGTTCAAAGTCAAAAATATTGATATTTTCCTGCATACGCTCCGTATGAACAGATTTTGGGATTACGGATACACCACTTTGCAAAAGAAAGCGCAGGGCGATTTGCGCCGGTGTTTTGCTGTGAGCTGCAGCCGCATTTTGTACAGCTTGCGTCTGGAACATTTCGTTTGCCATGCCTTGTCCAAGAGGTGCATAGGCTTGATGTGCAACGCCGTATTTTTCCAGCCATTTGTGTTCTTCTGCTCTTTGAGAGAACAGATGGGTTTCAATTTGGTTGATGGCAGGAGTAACCTTGTTGAATTTTATAAAGTCAATCATGCGGTCGGGGGTGAAATTGGAAATGCCGATTGCACGAATCTTTCCTTCTTCATAAAGCGCCTCCAAATCTCGCCAAGCGGCGTAGGTATTGCCAAAGGGCCAATGAAGCAGCACCATATCAAGATAGTCCACTCCTAATTTTTCCATAGATTCCAGCACGCTCTTTCGGCAGTCGCCGGTTTCGTAATTGTGAAACCATACCTTTGTAGTGATGAAAAGGTCAGCCCTCGGAACGCCGCAGTTTTTGATCGCCTTTCCAACTGCTGTTTCATTTCCGTAAGCCTGTGCGGTATCAATTAAGCGATAGCCTGCCTGAATTGCGCTAATCACGGCTTTTTCGCATTCGTCGTCGGTGATCTGATATGTGCCAAAGCCCAAAATAGGCATTTTCACTCCATTGTTTAGTGTTACGGTGTTCATAATGCACTACCTCCAAATTATTTTATTTTATGTTGTTCTGTTCAAGCCAGTCGGAAACATCACTGGAAAGCTCCGAGCCGCCCGAATAATGAATTGACAAGGCTTCGCCCATTGCAGCGTCCGGCGCAAGTTTGGCGATAGCCGTTAAGCTCTGTCCGAAACGACCGCCGCCGTGAGAGCAGAACGGAAGAATTGTTTTACCCGAAAAATCATATTCTTCAAGGAATGAAGCGATTGGCATAGGAATAGAAGCCCACCAGTTCGGATAGCCGATCATCACAATATCGTACTGCTCCATATCTTCCACATGGCTTGCAAGCTCCGGGCGAGCCTGTGCGTTCTGATCCCGCTGCGCTTCGTCCAAAACGGTGTTGTAATCGTTGGAATACGGATTTACCAATGTAATTTCAAACAAATCTGAGCCTGTCTGACGCTGGATTTCTTCGGCAACACCCTCGGTATTTCCGCCCCAAGAAAAGTATGCAATCAGAATTTTGCCGTTTCCGTTTTGGGCGGTATTTTGCGTCCCTGTACCCGACACGCTGCCCGAACCGGGAGCCGCGTTTAATACCAAGCGAATACCGAGATTAAAGCTGCCTTTATTCTGTTCCAGTGTGGCCCGGTAAGCGCAGCGCATATTTTTCGCAAAATCGTTCCAACCGCCGCCACGATACACCCGCAGCGTGCCGGAAGTGGGACCGGCAGGATCGGTCTGTTCCTCGGCAGGGTATTCGCCGTAATAGTCCCATACCCATTCGCCTACATTTCCGTGCATATTGTAAAGACCGTAGGGGTTTTCCGAAAAGCTATCCACCGCAACGGTGGTTTGTCTGTACTCGCCGGGTTTTACCTCTAAATTTCCCTGTGAAAAATAGTTGCCCTCAATCTCATAGGGGTAATGACCGTAATAATTTGCTTCCTCGGCGCTGGGAGAGTTTTCCATATAAAACGGCGTTGTCGTTCCGGCTCGGCAGGCATATTCCCATTCGGCTTCGGTGGGCAGGCGGTAGCCGTTTGCGCTTCTGTCCCAAGAAACATTCTGCCCGTCGATGGTATAGACCGGAATTCGGCCGTCCCTTTCGCTTCGGGCGTTGCAATAAGCTACTGCGTCAAGCCAAGAGATATTTTCCACCGGCAAATCTTCGCCCGAAAAATTACTCGGATTACTGCCTGTGATTTCTTCATATTCCTTTTGCGTCAGCTCGTATTTGCTCATATAGAAATCGCTGACTGTAACCGAGTGCTGTGTTTCATCGGCGCTGCGCCATGCTTCGGAATCGGGGCTGCCCATCTGAAATGTGCCGCCTTTAATTAAAACAAAGTTTTCTGGAATCTGCATATCCGTTGCCTCCAAAGAATTGCTTGCGGGTGACTGTTCTGAACTTTTATCAGAATTTTCCGACTGGCTGCAAGCCGCCAAAGAGAAAATGAGCGAAAGGGTTAAAAGCAGAGATACAAATTTTTTCATAAAATAACCCCCTATTTCGCAAGCCCAATGTCATATAACCACTCGCTGACTGCATTATCGGGATTTGACGATGAACCGCTGCCGATATGAAGTCCCTCTGTTACGATGACGTTCGGTTCAAGGGATTTCACCTCATTTACTGTCCCTGAAAGACCGCTGCCACCACTGGTGCAGAACAGAGCAACCGTTTTGCCGGACAGATCGTAAGTATCAAAAAATGTATAAAGAATCATAGGCATATCGCCCCACCAGTTCGGAAAGCCTACATAGATTACATCGTACTGTTCAATGTTTTCGATGTTTCCGGAGATTGCAGGACGGGCATTGTTTTGCTGTTCCTCCTGTGCCAAATCTACAACGGCATCATAATCGTCGCTGTACGGTGTGGTGGGTACGATTTCAAAAATGTCAGAATCTGTTTGGCTCTGAATAGACTTTGCAACATTTTCGGTGTTGCCCGACCAAGAGAAATAAACGACTAATGATTTAGAGCCTGTTTCGGTAGGTACGGAAGAAGCGTTTGGCTCACTCGATTCGGCAGGCTCGGAAGAATCATTTTGACTATTTGAGCCTTCCGCAGGTGTAGAACTTTGATTACTTGATTGCTGTGCGGGAGAGGACGATTCCTCATTCGCCCCATTGTTGCTGCACGCTGCCAAAGAGAATAGGAGGACAAATATCATAAGGATTGACATTATTTTTTTCATTGTTAAAATCTCCTTTACTTGTTCATTTGCATACATTTTCCGATGATTTCACCGGTGCGAATATATTGATAAGTCGGCATTTCAAACAATACTGGCTTGAGTACGCCGTAGTCGATTTTTCCGTCCTTATTCAGAATGGATTCTTCGGCATAAACCGCAGAAATTTTGCAGATAAAGCTGTCGAAGCCGTCTGTTTTATAAATATCGTCAACTATGCAGTCCATAACCAAAGGTGATTCTTCAATAATCGGGGAGCCGGTTTGGGCGGTTTGATAGGAAAATACCGCTGATTTGTCGGCTTTATGCCCGCTTACGCAGCCGACATAATCTGCCTTTTTGAGCATATCCTCACTTACAAGATTGACCGATAAAGAATGATTTTCTTTGATTCCCTGATTGCTGTAATGGGTATTTGCCAAGCTAATCATAATACGGTCATGCCCGATGATACCGAGATGTCCTACCAAAGTATAGTTCGGTTTACCGTCAACCATTGTTCCCACCACTACAAGCGGTGTGGGATAAAGAGCTAAATTCGTTCCGATGTTTTTCTTCATTTTGAAACCTCCTAAAATATATTGATTATTTTTTGTTTCCTTTTTGTATTTCAAACCGGAGATAATCCAGACGATCTAATTGCCTTTCCTTAAAATGAATTTCATCCAGTGTCCCCAGTCTTTTATCATTCAGCATTTTCAGCCGTTCTTTCTCGGTTGGCTTTCCTTTTAAGAGCAACCGCATATATTTTTCCACCTCATCATTGGTAAACCCGATGTCGTGAAGTGTCATAATTGTACTCAGCCGTTCAATGTCGCTGTTGTCATAGTGCCATGATCCCATGACCTTTTTTACTTCCCCACACAATCCCCAACGTTCATATTCCCGCAAGATTTTAATGGGGATGTTGTATTTTTCGCTTGCCTCTTGTATTGTCATTTGCAATTCCTTTCCTACCTAAAAAAATAAAGGTGCTCCCTCTCGGAACACCTTTATTATAGACTTGTATATGTTTAATGTCTAATACTTATAATTCATCATCAGAAATGCCTTTTAAGTATTGCTTAGAGAAATCAATAAATGCCGTAGTAGCAGCAGAAAAAATCTGTTCCTTTTTCCACGCCAATGCCGTATCAATTTTAAGAGAAGGATTTAGCGGTATAAACCTCAGTCGATCATAGTTGGAATTTAAGCGGATACCGATTACTGCACCGATATTGCTTTGAGCCATCATTGCCTCATTGTATAGTAGATTTCCTTTAGCAATGACATCAATCTGTGAAATATATTCTCCAAACCACTTTCCGATATGGCTTTCTGCAAAATCTCCTAAAGGTAAAATAAGAGGAATGTCAACCAAATCCTGTGGCGCAATAAAATCTTTATCAATAAGCGGAGAATCCTCTCTTACAAAAGCACCCCATTCTTCTTTTATGGGCATACTGATAAATTCATATTTCCGTATGTCGATCGGTTCTGACATCAGACCTATATCCAAAAGACCTCGTTCAATTTGATCACGGATATTTCCGGCATTTCCGCTGTAAAACTCATAGCGTACAAGGGGGTGCTTTTTACGAAACTCCGCAATACAATCCGTTAGGCAACGGGTAGATAAAAATTCACCGCTTCCGATGGAAATAACACCCTCCAGATTTTCGTCTTTATGCAGAAAGTCCCGTTTTGTTTTGTCTGCCAAAGATAAAATTTCCTGCGCTCTGCGTTTGAGTATCATTCCATCCTCGGTTAAAATGATATTGTGATTACTCCGCACAAACAGTTCTACGCCGAGTTCTTCTTCAAGCTGTGCGATTTGTCTTGACAATGTAGGCTGCGTCACATGAAGCTGTGCGGCCGCCTTTGTAAAATTTTCTTCTCTTGCAACTGCCAAAAAATAATTTAATACACGAAGTTCCATAGTCCATACCTCCGAGTAAATTATATCAGAAACAAAAGAATATCTCAATATATCTGTCTGATAGATATGCCTTGTTTGTATAACTGTGTAGCACGCAAGCAATGCAATCTTACGTAAGATTGCGTATTTAGCAGAAATCCCGTTTCCGGAATTCCTGCTAATGCTTGTTGGTGACATATCCCCAAACCCCTGAGATCATTGCCGGTGGCAATGGCTGCGCGTTCCGTTGGAACGCTGAAAAACTCACATTTACTATTTTGAAAAGAAAAAATGCCATGCAATCGGCGAACCTTTTGCACAGCATTTTTTGTTTTTCCCGTTTACCTGGCGTAAGTCATAAGTTTTGCGATATTTCCTTATGGGCTACCGCCATTCCGCGGGGCCCTTTTTGCCATCATTATAGAATTAGTCGTTGCGTTTATATACGACGGATGCAAAGACCTCTTTTTGAAGCGAATAATGATCCTCCACGAGCCGATCCCAGAGATCCTTATTTTGCATATTGGATACAAAATCCTCATATTTTGCGCGATTGTCAAAGATAATAAGCCGTGGTTTTGATTTTTCCAAATCCTCCACGATTTCGGTGGCAAACTTCGCTTTTGTTTCAGGCGTAAAGGACCCGTTGGCATAATAACTATACTTTGACCCGGCCAGCCGCCTTGTCCGGTAATTCGCCGTAACGCTTTCAGCGCCCCCAAAAAATTGCACGAGTTCATCCGGCTGCGTATTTTTCTCCACATATTTCGCAACACGATTATACAGCGCATCCGGCGTTTCCACCGTACGGATATTATTGAGAATGATACCGGGGATCTCCGATATAGCGTTAAAAGACAGGAACAACACTACGGCGAATGTTCCCAGCACTCTGACCACACGCTCCTTCGATACTTTACCTAGAGCCGTATACAGCAGATGGAACAACCAGGCCGCCGGTATGACAAGAATGGGAAGGAAGGACATAAAGTAATGCATCTGCGCAACGCCGGCAAGGCTGTTAGCCCACAGGTTCAGTACCAGCGCCAGGGCCGCGATATATAGCATATACCGCATGTTTTTATCTTTGATCCGCTTGGTGGCCAGCACCGCAATAAAAGATACCAGGAAGACAATAACCAGGTAATAGGCACCGGACTTTCCAAAGGTTTCGATCATATACCGTATATTGCGCAGAACGGTAACTTTCGGTAATTCAACAAATGAATTGAGTATGCCGAAATATGCGGTATCCAAGCAGGCAGACAGGGCGCCGCGCAGGATCAGATAGAGGGCAAACGGCAAAATAAACAGAACAAAGCCCATAAGTGAAAAAGCGAAAAGCCGGCCCAGCATTTTAAACGACTTTTCCCGAATCAAAACCACAACCGTTACGATAATTATGGCGGCGAACAGCATTAAAATGTTCGCCCTGAGCAGAAAAACCGCCCCCATACACGCGCCAAAAATAATCATTTCATAATTTTTGAGCGAATGGTCCTGCGCATAAAACTTAGTGGCAAAATAAAGGCCCACGCACATAAACGGCAGTGCATATTCCTCGCTCAAATTGCCGCTTTGCAGCGTATATGCCAGCGGCAGCATGCAAAAAATCGCCGCAATCGTAGCTATCCAACGATTTGTCAGCATCAAAGCGGTTTTATAAGCGAACAACGCCGCAACAAAGAGGGCCGCCAACTCGAGAAAATAGATTCCATGATCATAATTCAATGTGACGCCCAGCATATTGATGAAATACAAAAGCGGGCCTTTATTTTCCCAAACCTCCGTATAGAGCGTCCGGCCTTCCTTCATGGCGGACCCTACATAAGCGAAAATACCGGCGTCATGTCCATAGGATCCATTGGAATAGAAAAAGAAATACGTTGAAAAGGAAAATGCCAGGGCGGTCACCAGCAGGAGGCACACCGGTATGGCGTGTTCACGCCATTTATAACGCCGTATTTGAAGCATGATCGTCCCCCCCCATTTTGATCCTGCGCAATTTGATGGCCGACGTTAAGCTGCTGCGCATAGTCTTGAACACCCTCATTTTGCTATCGCCTTTTTTGTTGTCATAGCGAAGCCCGAAACCAACCTCTCCGAAAAGAGCGCCCGTCAAATACAGTTTGTACAGGAATTCCATCATGCAGGCAAAGCTTTTTTCTTTTATCGGATCCTTCCCGAAGCCGGCAACCAGCTTTTGAATACTGGGATAGGTATACACGCGGTAGCCGCAGGTATAGTCTTTTACCCCAGGCACCCGAAGCACCAAGCTATAATAGTGTTTAGCCATGTCGCTCATAAATTCCCGGTGGCGGGCTACACCGACAATGCTGGACTCTTCGCAGTAGCGAGACGCAATTACGCAGTCCTTTCCTGTCTTCAGTTTCTCCAGCATGGCGTGAATATAGCTCGGATTATGGGTATTATCCCCGTCCATCAGGACCATCAAGTCCTTCGCGTCCCCGTGTTCCAGAAAATAGGAGATGGCTGTGTTGAGGCCGCCGCAAAGTCCCTTATTTATCTCATGCGCCACCAATTGCACATTATCGTGCTGGGCGCATTGCTCCAAAATCCGCCGCTTGGTTTCATCCGTACTGCAGTCGTCGATACCGACGACCTGCAGCGTATATCCCTCTGTCTGCAGCTTGTCCGCCTGCTCGAGCCATTCTCCAATCAAATCCACAATATTCAGGCTCTCATTATAGCAGGGCAGTATCGCAAATAGTTTTGGCATGTCCTCGTCATCCTTCCTCCATCTTTAGTTCTTCTTTTCCTCTTCCTCTGACGGCTTGATCCACCATTTCCGCAGGTAATACATAAAAAAGAAAGGGATAACAATAGAGAACCCTTTGCTGACGGCAAAGGCCCAGAAGGAATTCGAGTTATGAAACAGGAATTCCCGGCTCAGGTAAACGATTCCGTTGGCCAAAAGGAGTCCCATTAAAAAAGTGGCAAAGAAGATCAGAAGCGTGCGGATGTTCTGGCTATTATACACATGCCGAGCGGTTAAAAAATACTGAATAATAAACCCAATTACCACGCCGAGCGTATTGGTCACCACTAAATTGCTGATAAAAAATTCGCCAACGCGGGAAACGGTGACATCAACCAAGGTTACCGCTATACTGATAGCCAGATAAATCACAAACGCACGATGCTGCTTTACGTACTCCTTCATCCAACCCACTTTCTACTTCCCCTTTACTTTTTCATGACAATTTGATATTATATCACTAGGTTCAACACTTTACAACAGCATTTGCATTTATAAGGATGTTACACGTATTATGAAAAAAGTATTCGTTGTGTTTGGTACCCGTCCTGAAGCTATTAAAATGTGTCCACTGGTGAAAGAATTGAGCTCCCGGCCGTCTCTGAATGTGGTCGTCTGCGTCACCGGGCAGCACAGGCAAATGCTTACTCAGGTGCTGGATTGTTTTCAGGTAAAACCAGATTATGATTTGTCCGTAATGAAAGACCGCCAGACCCTGTTCGACGTCACCATCAATATCCTGTCGTTAATTCGCGAGGTACTGGAAAAAGAAAAGCCGGATATCATTCTGGTGCATGGCGACACCTCCACGACGTTTGTTGCGTCGCTGGCGGCTTTTTATATGCAGATTCCCGTCGGCCACGTCGAAGCGGGACTGCGTACCCATGACCTATATTCCCCGTTTCCCGAAGAATTTAACCGTCAGGCAACCGGCATTATTGCCAGCCTGCATTTTGCTCCCACTGAAAAAGCGAAAGACAATCTGCTTCGGGAAGGCAAGAACCCCTCGTCAATTTATGTGACAGGCAACACGGCTATCGACGCGCTGACAACCACCGTATCCGCCGATTACAGGCATCCCCTTCTCGATTGGGCCGACGGATCCCGGCTGATTATGCTTACGGCTCACCGAAGGGAGAACCTGGGTCAGCCCTTAAAAAACATGTTTCAGGCCATAAAGCGCATTGTGGAGGAAACACCGGATATCAAAGTGCTGTATCCCATCCACATGAACCCGGCTGTACGGGAGACGGCCGCCGCCATTTTTGGCGACCATGACCGGATTCGGCTGGTGGAACCAATGGAGGTCATTGATTTCCACAATTTCCTGGCCCGGTCCTATCTGATCCTGACCGATAGCGGAGGAATCCAGGAGGAGGCCCCGTCGCTGGGCAAGCCCGTTCTGGTGATGCGTGACACGACGGAACGGCCAGAGGGAATCGAAGCCGGCACGCTTAAACTGGTGGGAACGGACACCGCACCCATTTACAGCGCGTTTCGGCAGCTTCTCGACGATCCCGCTGCCTATCAGGCCATGAGCCACGCATCTAATCCCTACGGCGACGGCCATGCCTGCCAACGCATTGCGGATGTACTCGTCGATTTGTAAAACGTACACGCAACGGTTTCACAGGAAATGTACAGCTGATGCATAAGACGTATCTGTTCCCTATCATAAAGCGAAGGAGTGAGGCCGCAGTGGCAAGGGAGCGCTATCTGATTGGCGTGGATCCGGAGGAGCTGAAGGCGGCCCCTCCTCCCCCGCCGGAAAAACCGGCGGGCTGGTGGGAAAACCTGTGGTACCATTATAAATGGCATATTATTACAGGCGCGTTCCTGGTGCTGCTGGCCGTAATCGGCATCCAGCAGCTCGTTACCCGGGACGCCCCCGATTATAACGTGGTTCTGCTCACGGCCGACCCGTTGACACGGGAAGCGGTGGAGCAGCTGGAGGAGCAGCTTGTCAGCGGCGGGGGGGGTATCGATGGAGACGGCAAGGTTGAGGTACTCATTGAGAATCTCGCGCTGGGCATCGCCTATTCTAACCAGAAAATCGCCAATGACAACACGCTGTATGCGCATTTTGCAGCCGGCGACGTGCTTCTTTTTGCCATGGAGCCGGAATATTATGAGAGTAAAATCCTCTCATTATCGGACACCTATCAATTTTTCACCCCCCTGTCCGACGGCAGCCCTTATTACCGCTGGAAGTCGAAAATAGGCGACTCCACTAAGGAGTTATACGTCGGCGTACGCAACGCCACCGGCACCGCCGGTGGCAACGACACACACGACCAATGCCTGAAGTTGGTTGAATCGCTGATGGCTCGAGATACTGGAAAGGAATGATTCTCCCATGCGCAGTGACCTGATGAAAAAAGGACCCTCCCGCTCGCCGCACCGTTCGCTGCTAAACGCGCTGGGCATCACCGAAAACGAACAAAAACGCCCCTTTGTGGCGGTGGTCAGCTCTAAAAATGGCTTTATTCCCGGTCACGTCCACCTGGACACCATCACCCGTGCGGTGGAGGACGGCATCCGCAACGCCGGCGGCGTCCCTTTTACCTTTTACACTATCGGCGTGTGCGACGGCCTGTCCATGAACCATACCGGCATGAAATACTCGCTGTGCTCGCGCGAATTGATCGCCGATTCCATCGAGGTGATGCTCACCGCCCATCCGGTGGACGCGGTGGTGTTCATCCCCAACTGTGACAAAATTGTGCCCGGCATGCTGCTGGCCGCCTGCCGGATGAACCTGCCTTCCATTTTTGTCAGCGGCGGGCCGATGCTGCCCGGCAAGCACCGGGGTGTGCGGATGGGCCTGTCCGAGATGTTTGAGGCGGTGGGCAGCCATGCCGCCGGCTCGATCGACGACAAGGAGCTTCACAAGCTGGAGGAGGACGCCTGTCCCACCTGCGGTTCCTGCTCGGGCATGTACACGGCCAATTCCATGAACTGCCTGACCGAGGCCATCGGCATGGCCCTGCCGGGCAACGGCACCATCCCGGCCGTCCACGCGGCGCGGGTACGGCTGGCTAAAAACACCGGCGAACAGGTTATGAACCTGCTGGAGCAGGATATCCGCCCCAGGGATATCCTTACGCCCCAGGCCTTTGAAAACGCCCTGCGCGCGGATATGGCCATCGGCTGTTCCTCCAATACGGTGCTGCACATCATCGCCATCTCCTATGCGGCGGGCTGCCCGATCGACCTGAAGCAGATCGATGCCATCGGCCGCCAGACTCCCCAGATCTGCAAGCTCAACCCCGCCAGCCAGGTGTTCATCACCGACCTCGACGAGGTGGGCGGTATCCAGGCTATGCTCAAGGAACTGGATCGCGGCGGCCTGGTCCACCGCGACCTGGTTACGGTGAACGGCACAGTGGGTGACCGGATCGACGCGGCGCTGGATGCGGATGGGGAGATCATCCGCAAGCTGGACGCGCCCTTCCGCAAGGACGGCGGCATTGCCATCCTGTTCGGCAACCTCGCCGCAGAGGGCGCGGTGGTCAAGCAGGGCGCGGTTCTGCCAGAAATGATGGTTCACAGCGGCCCGGCGCGGGTGTTCGACAGTGAAGAAGACGCAACCGCCGCCATCGGCAGCGGCAAAATACAGCCCGGCGACGTGGTGGTGATCCGCTACGAAGGGCCCAAGGGCGGCCCCGGTATGCGGGAGATGCTCACCCCCACCTCGATGATCGCCGGCATGGGGCTGGGCGAAAGCGTGGCCCTGATTACGGACGGACGCTTTTCCGGCGCCACCCGCGGCGCGTCGATCGGCCATGTATCGCCCGAAGCGGCGGCCGGCGGCCTGATCGCGCTGGTTGAGGAGGGCGATACGGTAGCCATCGACATCCCGAACCGCAAGCTGGAGCTGCTGGTGGACGACGACACGCTGGCGGCCCGCAAAGCCGCTTGGAAACCGCCGGTGAAGCCTTTGACCGGCTACGCCCGCCGCTATGTGCAGCATGTTACCGCCGGCTCCACCGGCGCGATTTTCGACGATATGCTGGAGGAAAGCCGGAAGTAACCATATTGCAAAAAACAGCCCCGTTGATTCAAAGATCAACGGGGCTGTTATACTAATTTTCGCTTGCGAGCACTAATTGTTTACTCTTGGCGTCCCAATTGTACTTTTCATCAAACTTCACATCACTTGCATCCTGCCCGTCCGTAACCCAACGCAGAGTAACGCCGGTCTTTTCAATGTAATGAATGGATAAGCCTAAACAATAATGATAAGTTACAATAGCACAGTTTATTTTTTTAATGTCGCGGTGGCTTATCTTTCCTATTTTCAATTCACAAAACAGTATATTAGCCTGTTGGTTGTATGGATCCCCTCCTTTTGGCACCCGATGATGGATAAGAATATCCGGCCGCATCGTTTTATGTGGATATGGTTTTGGGGGAGTTTTTTTGTCCATAGCCGCATGATTGTATTCGCAGTCCACATCAAACCGTTTATATTTTATATGGCTTGTTAACGAAACATGCAGGTACATAGCTATTTTAGCCGACACCGTCGGTTCATAAGGCGCTTCCAGCAATTTTAAACCATCAATAAAACCACTCTAGAAATACCTGCAGGAAAGTTAGAATATGGTG
>URYP01000011.1 GCA_900552115.1 uncultured Oscillospiraceae bacterium
CGACGCGCAGTTTGCGGGTTCGTCCTCTGTTCCGGCGCACGTGGAAATGATGGGTCTCATCGGCATGGGCAACAACCCCATGGTCGGCGCGACCGTGGCGTGCGCCGTGGCGGTACAGGAGAGCTTCAAATAAGGCGCGAGAGCGCATGAATAAGGTTATTTTGAGCGAAGGGCGTTCGGTGTGAGCCACACCGAACGCCCTTTTTGGGGCTAAAATACGGACGAAAAGTGAACAGAAAGAAAAACAGACCGTTGTAGTTTTTACAACGGTCTGTTTGATATGTCCGGTTACAAAAAATTCCCTGACGCTACGGTGATTACAAAAAATATTAAATTAGCCCCAGTTCCCGCGCCTTGAGGATGGCGTCCATAGCGTTGCCCACACCCAGCTTGCGGTAAGCCACGGCGGTGTGGCTCTTGATGGTGGGCAGGGAGAGGCCGGTCTGCTCGCAGATTTCCGCGTTCCTCAGGCCCTTCGATAGCATGGTCAGCACCATGGCCTGCTGCTTCGAGAGCTTCACCGGCTTGTCGTTGTCCGACAGATGTGCTGTCACACCACTGTGGCTCCGAGCGAAAGCGTGGCAGGCCAGCGTCGTTTCCAACAGGTATTCCCGGTTCAGCGAACCCTTGTACTCCTCTTTCTCCACCTTTGCCGCCAGTCGCTTAAGGATGGGCAGGACCGAAGCCCCCTCGTCAGCGATAATCCGGATAAAGCCGTAGGGCTGTAAGAGCGCGAGCGCTGTTTCCAATACGGAGACGGCGCCTTTTTTGTCCCCCTTAGCCCACTGGAGCGCCGCGCACAGGACCAGCGCCTCTCCCTCGTCCAGCGGGCGGCGGAGATTTTTGCCGAAGACTTCGAGCAAACTGAGCAGCCGCGCGGCCTTATCCGTCTCACCCAGCACGAGATAGGCCCGGACGGTGGTGAAGTGCTGGAAGGAACGGAAAAACTCGATGTGATCGGTCTCGTTCACGTAATAGCGGTCCAGCCATTCCCGTGCGGCAGCCGCGTCGCCATCCAATAGTCGCAGCTTGGCCTGATAAGCCGTTAAATTAGGAAGGAAGTATGGCGCCGAAGCCTCTGTGAATGCGGCCAACTCGTCCATGGCCTCCTCCGCTTCTCTGCGTTTGCCCAGCTGCCAGAGGATGCTGTGCTGCAACAGCATGACGCAGATGCGGCCGTCGGGCTTGCTTTCTGCGGTAATAAGGCTTAAAACATCGGTGTTCTGCTGAAGCGCTGCGTCCAGCTGATTGCGCTCGTATGCAAAGCAGGTCAGGATGCCGGGCCGGAGATAGTTCCACTCCGCGCCCAATAGAGGCGCAAAGGTGGTATCTATTTTGTCGAGAATCCCAGGATTCAAGGCGATTTCCGAATAATCTCGATTACTGCGGTGCATGTAAGGCAGGTTGTGGGTAAAGGACGCGATGCGGGTGGCGAGACCCTCCGGGGTATAGCTTTTCAGCACCTTTCCGAACAGGTGGAATAAGGTGATCTGGGTTTTCAGACTTTTGCGGTAGTCCACATGAAAGGCCAGCATGGCGAACTCGACGAATTCGTTGCCCGCGGCGGCAATGCGCGGCAAATTACGGATAATTGCGTCCATATGCCGGGCATAGTCCTCATGGCGGCTGGTGAGATAGTAATACCAGGCGTAGAGGACGTGCAGCACCGGCTCCTCACGGGATGCCCGTGCAGGCAGTTCCTCGGCAAAGAATCCCCGCAGGAAGTCGGCATAGTCGGCCACCCCATTTTGATATCCCCGGAACAGGAAAAGGAACAGGTAGGTATCGATCCCCTTATAATCGCCGCTTTGGAACCAGAAGCGCAACGCGCGGATGTAGTCCTCATGGTCCCGGTAGTAGCTGGCAGCCTCCTTGTACAGCGGGCTCAGCTTCAGCTCCGCCGCTGCCTTTTCCCGCAGGAAATCCTGGAACAGATGGTGGTAGCGGTAGGTATCCTCGTGCAGACGGCTGAGAAAGCTGTTGGTGCGGCTCAACTCCTCCATAACCACCTCCGCGTCCTCACGGCCGGTAAGACGGCCCGCCAATTCGGGATCAAACTCGTCCACGATAGCGGTTTTCAGGCAAAAGTGCCGCAAAGCCGGCTCCCAGCCGTTCCACAAGTGCTGCTCGAAATAGGCGGAGAAGATGTAATGCCCGCCGCCCAGCTCGATCTGCCCGGATTTGGCGATGGCGTTGACCCCGATGGCCCATCCATCAGTGGCCATGTAGGCGAATTTGGATTCTTCCGGGGTGAGAAAGCGGCCCAGGCTCCCGAAATACCGCCGTATTTCGTCCTCGGTGAAACGAAGCTGTTCTGGTGAAATGATCTGTACCTCTTCATCACGCAGCAGGGGGCGAAATTCGTCGGGAATCTCTCGGCGGGAGAGGATCAGCGCGGCGAAGGAGTGGGGCAGTCTTTTCAGCACCGCGGGCAGGGATTTGAGGATTTCGCCGTTTTCGATGAGGTGCATGTCGTCCAGCACTAGGGCGTAACGCTCGGTGCTGGGCAGCAGCTCACTGAGCAGACGCACCATATGCTCCACCGGTGTGGCGGTAAAGGAGGGGCTAATTAAAATTTTACGCATGTTCTCGTTATCCGGCTGTAGGGAAAACACACCCGTGGCGAGCTGCTTGTAAAAAACCGAGGGAGAATCGTCGTATTTATCCAACCCCAGCCAGACCACCTTACGGTCGCAGGCGTGCAGCCAGAGCAGGGTGGACACCGTTTTACCGCTGCCCGCCGGGGCGCCTATGTAGACGAACCGTTCCTCCGCCGCCTTGTGGAAGCGGCGCAGCAGCTCCCGCCGGGGGGCGCAGACCTCTGGCAGCGCGGCTGGGGTGAATTTTTCGTTTAATAACAAAAAAGCGTCATCTTTGGTATTGGTTTCTGGCATGGTTCTCTCCTTTCCGGCTCAGTGATTTCGTTTTAGAAAACTTCGGGCCAAACCCGAAATCGGCAGTTTTTACTCATCCGGTATGAGGTTTTTTAGCCTTTTAAAGGATCGAAAACCCAAAAACCTCATACCGGCCTTTTTTTACCGGCCACCAGTTTTAAAATATTTTAGTAAAACCCTCATACCGGATGATTTCATGTTAGCAGATTTTCCCGTATACTGCAATCAGAATTGAGAAATTGTCGGAAAAGGAGGATGCCCGATGGAACTGACGAAACAAGCGCAGGACTACGCCATCCGGGTGGCGGAGCTGGTGAAGTTCTTGTGGGAGGACGACAAGGGCTTCCCACTGGCAAACGAACTGCTCGCCTGCGGGGTAGAGGCCGGGTTTTCCCTACGGGAGCCGGGTACGGAAGACGCGGAACGGGCGGTCCAGGCGCTGCGCAAGGCGGATTACCTGCTGGAAATGACGGTGAGCGCGGGCTACCTGACCGAGCGGCAGAGCGTCCATATCCGGGACGAGGGCCGCGCTTTGCTGGAAGCTATAGAGAACGCTTGAGGAGGAATGAACCATGACAAACAAACAATCACTGAAAAAGCGCCTGCTGGCGCTTCTGCTCAGCCTGTGCATGGTGTGCGGCATGCTGCCTGCCATGGCCTTGACGGCGTCGGCACAGGAGGTGACAAGCGGCACCGGCTCGGCGGAAAATCCGCTCCCCATCCGCACGGCCGATGAGCTGGCGCAGGTGGGCCAGCTCATCGGAAACGGCTCCATCTGGAGCATTCTGAATGTGCCGGAAAACAGTATCATCCATTACCGGCTGGATGCGGACATTTCGCTGTCCGCGTACGCTTCGGGTACAGGCTGGACGCCCATCGGCAATGAAACCTACCCCTTCACCGGCGTATTTAATGGAAACGGGCACACAATTACCGGTCTTGCCGTTTCCATCGATACGGGCAATGCGCAAGACGTCGAGGAATACCCCGGCCTGTTCGGCGTGGTAGGGGACAGCGGCAGGGTGACTGGCGTAACGGTGGACGTATCCACCTACAGCCGGGGCGTCGGGACCGTCCGTGCCGGCGGGATCGCCGGTCGGCTGCTGACCGGCGGCGTCATTGAAAATTGCTTCGTCTCCGGCCGGATGGAGAGCAAAGCGACGGGAGGCGACGGCGGAATCGCCGGCTTCCTGGACGGCGGCATGGTCAAAAGTTGCATCGTCACGGCGTCGATGATCGACAATGGATTGTCAGGCGGCGTATGCGGATTTGCCGCCCAGCAAACATCCTCCGGCAGCATCAGCGGCTGCGCGGTGCTATCCAAACAGATTGACGGCTACGTGATTAACCGTGAAGGGATCACGACGAATATTACCAAAGACGGCTGCTTTGCGTGGAACGGCGTCGGACTCCTGTATGGGAACAGCGGATTTCAGGGGATTCCCACCAAGTCGGTCGGGGAGCTCCAGAACGCCGCCGCCTGGCCGGAGACGTTCAAGGCCGCGCCCTGGCAGTATGAGGAGGGCAAAATGCCCTCCCTGGCCAGGGGAATACAGCCGCTGCCCACCTATATTTTGGGTGGTTTCGATGGCAGCGGATCCGTAGCGGACCCCTATCTCATCAGCGACCCGGAGGGGCTGGCGCTGTTCTCCCGCATGAGCCGGAACAATTCCCTGGCGGGCGTTTGTTTCCAGTTGAAAGCCGACATCGATATGAAGCGGTACGCCGCCATGGCGGCGGAGGATCCGGACTTCGACCCGAATTACGACGCGGCAAAGGGCTGGCTGCCGATCCGGACCTTCCGGGGAAATTTCGACGGCAGCGGGTTCGCCATTCGTAACCTTTTTATCGACCGGCCCGAGGAGGACAGCGTAGGCTTCTTCGGCGACATAAAGGGAAACGGCGATGTATATAAGGCGACCACCCTGACCATCGGGTCGGAGGGCATCATACAGAAGCTGGGCATGGAAGACGCGGACGTCACCGGCAAGGCCGAGACCGGCGCGATAGCGGGGCGCATGACGTATGGAAAGCTTTGGAACTGCTACAGCACCGGCAAAGTATCGGGCGGGGGCAAATATCAAAGCACCCTCATGGCCGAAGACCAGGAGATGGACGATGTAAACCAGTTCATGTCCGCGGGCGGCGTGGTCGGCGAGGCGCTTGGCTCGGCCATCACCGGCTGCTACAGCACCGCCGCTGTGAACGGCGTGTTTGCCGTGGGCGGCCTGGCCGGCTTCTTTTGGGGAACCATGGCCGACTGTTATACCACCGGATCGGTCACATCCAAATACGGCGACGGCGTGGGCGGCGTGCTGGGCATGGATCATTCTGACGGCTCGTCGATCTCACGCTGCTACAGTACCGCCACGGTGGAGGCGGGGCCCCTGTTCCGAAAGAGAATCGACACCTGGACGGGAACGGGCGGCGTCATCGGCTTCGGCGTGGGATATCTCACCGACCTGTATGCGCTCAACGACCGGGTGGACAACAACCTGCCGTCCGAAACGACCACCCCCGATACGTTTTCCTCTTGGGTGTGCTACAAGGTGGTGGGGGTGAGCGTCCAGGTCGAGAACAGCAGCCAGAAGAGCTGGACCGGGATGGAGCTGCGCGGGGAAACCAAGTGGCGCACCCGATACGACAACAACGCCGCCTATTTTAAAACCGCCGGGGCCTGGAGCTCTTTTAACTACTTGGACGCCTGGACGATCGAGGACGGCATGCTGCCCATCCTAAAGCATACCGGCGGCCCCCAGAGCGGCAAGCCGCCCCTCTGGTTCGAAGACGAGCTGATGGACGGCTACGCCACCAAACCGGCGCTGAAGGACGGCGCCCGCTATGAAATCTGGAAGGCGTCCGAGCTGGCCTGGTGCGGCCTGTATCCGGGTGAGCTCAACAACAAAACACTGGACATCAAGGCTGATATCGACCTGTCGGCCTACAGCCTCGGCGCGGGCTGGCTGCCCATCGGCATGGAGGTAAGCGATACCATCACCGGCCTGCGGGTGCTGGGAAACGGCCATACCATTACCGGCATGACCGTCAACCGGACACACATCCCTACAATAAGTGGCGGAACCGTTCACCCCTCCAACAACGCCAATTACGGCCTGTTCGGCCGGCTGATAAACGCGGAGATAAGCGATCTCCATATACGGGATGCGAAGTTCACCGGCGGCAACGCCATGCATATCGGGGCGCTGGTGGCATACGGCGAAAACCTGACCATTCGGAACTGCTCCGCGCAGAGCGTTGTCGAGGAGCATGGGAGGTATCTCGGCGGCCTCGTAGGCCGTGTAATAGATAGCTGCACATTCCACAAGGTTTCGGCCGATTTCACATGCAACTATCGGAACGAAAACTCAAGTACCGTACCTACTGGTTCAATCGGCGGAATTTTGGGTTTCTGGGACCGGGTTTCATCTTGCACTCTATCTGTATCCGACGTGTTCAGCAAGGTGAGGGTCTTTCGAGAAAATTCTAAGAGTGAATTGGGCTGCGTGGGAGGCATCATCGGCTACATGGATATACCGTATCCGGATAATGAGGTGACGGCGCTGCTCACCGATTGTTACAGCGACATTGAGGTTTCAGGGGGCTCAGCCGATTCGGAAACGGTTGTCGGCGGACTGATCGGCGATATGCAGTACATTACCCTCACCAACAAATCCTACCGCCTCAGCAACTGCTATGTGACCGGTTCTCTGTCCGGAACCTGGGCGGGGGGCGCGATCGGCCATGTTGTGCTTGGAAGCGGAGGACATAACACCGATAAGACAACCCAATTCCAGCTCGACAACGTCCTGCTGCTCCTCAATAAAATAGAAGGAACCGATACGGTCGGCGCTGTCTGCGGAAAGAACGACACGGTGGCCAACGACGGGCACCTTATCGTCCACTTCCGGAGCGTTACCGACGGGGACAAGAACAAACGGTTTACCCAGAAGCTGGACCGGTGGGACGGGACAAAGTATATCCTGGACGGAGCCGAGGCGACTACCAACAACCAGTTGGATGATTTCCTGTTTATCCCCTATTTCGGGAGCGTCGACGCCGATCGGATTGCCGGCGCCTACTTTTATGATACCAAAGACTCGCCCTGGTACAAGAACCCTTGGTCGATGAAAGGCCCCGGGTATTTGCCCACGCTGTCCACCCTTCAGGGCGGACACATCCGCCAACTGGGCGCCATACCGCTGTACATTCTGTTGAAATGTACGTGGGCGATGCCCATTGCGATCGAGGTATTCAGCCGGGAGGATCTGAACCTGCTGTCCGCCTACATAAATGCGGGCGGCTCGAACGAACGGCTGAACATCCTGCTGGCCCAGAGCATCGACATGGGCGACGCCCCCTTCACCCCTATGGGCACCGAGGAGCATCCCTTTAACGGGACCTTCGACGGGCAGGGCTACAGCATCCGGGGGCTTAGGGTGGATACCACCGCCGCGGGCGGCCCGGCGGGGCTGTTCGGCGTGGCGTCCGATTCGTCCACCATACAGAATTTGGCCCTCACCGACCCGGACGTACAGGGCGGCGACGGCGTGGGGGCGCTGGCAGGCGTGACGGCGGGCAACGTCCTGCGGTGCTACGCTGCGGCGTCCAGCGTGTATCCCTGGTCTTCCTCAGCAGGCAGCGCCCAGGTGCGGGGCAACAGCAACGTGGGCGGCCTCATCGGGCAGTTGAGCGGGGAAAACAACGCCTCGGCGGTGGAGGACTGCTACACCGCGGTGAATGTCTTGGCCCTGAAAGACAACGCCGGCGGCCTCGTCGGCAGAGTGGATTTAACCGCGGGCGTGGACAAAACCATCAGCCGCTGCTACACCGTCGGGCGGGTTACCTCACAGGGCCGCTATGCGGGCGGCATTTATGGCCGATCCCTCACGGGCGAGCGGCTGCGGCTGCAAGTCCTGCTGGTCATGAGTCCCTCCATCATGAACAGCGCCGCCGACAACAACTGCGCCATCGGCGGCGACACCACCGCCTCGTATGTGGAGGAGAATGCCGCGCAGACCTTTATCTGGGAGGGCTTGAACGCCACATGGAACCGTACAAACCCGGAGCTGAACCCACCCCTGAGGATGAATATGAGCGAAGAGGACGGGTATGCGAACCTCTGCTGGGCGAACACCTGGACTACATTCATGCAATTCGACCCGCAAAAAACGGGAGACGTCTGGCTGACGGCCGACGGCGTTTCGGCGGCGCTGAAGGGCTTCCATGACGAGCAGCAAAGCTACGTGCTTGAAAACCTGACGGCCGGGAATCCGACGCTGAGGCAGGACGGGGAGTACTACCTCATCCGCAGTGCCCGCGACTGGGAGATCATGGGTCAGATGGTCAACGAGCAGCCGCAGACCTATGCGGGCGCGAAATTCCGGCTGGAAGCCGACATAGCCTTTGGCGACGACCTCGTGTATATGGGCGGTTACGTTCCGGTCGGGCGGACCGTGCCCTTCACCGGGGAGCTTTACGGAAACGGGCATACAATCACCTTTGACCCCGCCGCTTTCGCCGCCGGCGATATCGGCCTGTTCGGCATTTTAGGCGGCGGCGCGTATATCCACGACCTGACGGTGAACGCCAGCGTCGAGAACAGGAGCAAGAGCACCCAGAACACCGCCGCAGTGGCGGCTGTAGCCCAGAAGGGCAGCAAACTGCAAAACATCACGGTGACCGGCTCGGTGACGGACGCGGCGGGCGCTATCCCCTCCGGCGGCGTTTACCGCCAGACGGGCGGCATCGCAGGCCAGGCGGAGGGCGAGATCGTCTCCTGCCAAAACCGCGCGGAGGTTTCCGGCGGATATCATACCGGCGGCATCGCCGGACGCGGGGCCGGCACGCTGACCTCCTGCGTCAACGAAGGCGCGGTCTCAAGCGCCGAGGGCGAGCGCGTGGGCGGCATCGTCGGCTTTTTAAGGGCAGGAGGAACCGCCAGTCTGTGCGTCAACCGGGGCGGTGTTTCCGGAAAGACGGCGGGCGGCATCGCTGGACGTGTTGAATCGGCCTCTGTGGATTGCTCGTTCAGCGCCGGGCCGGTTTACGGCACTACCTGGGCGGGCGGTATCGTAGGCTATCTGACACAAGGGACGCTTCAGGATGTATACGCGTCCGGCAGCGTTTCCGGTAGGACGGCGGGCGGCCTTGCCGGCCTTATGGACAGCGGGACGCTGCGGCGCGGATACGCGATCGGCGAGGTCAAGGGCTCCCTGTATGCGGGCGGAGTCGCCGGCCATGCCTTCCCAGAATCCGTACTGGAGCAAACCGCCGCCCTGAACACCGGGATCGGTAAGAACGGCAACCGGATCGTTGGGCGTTTAGAAGGCGACGCAGACTACTCCCGGAACAATTATGGGCTGGATACCCTGACGAGCAGCCAGTCCGGCGCGTCTTACACCGGGCAGGACGTGGCCCGGGAGACCCTGTACACGGCAAGCTTCTGGACCGAGTCGCTGGGCCTGTCCACAGACCTGTGGGCTCATCCTGCGGCAGGTACGCAGCCCGAGGATTTCTTCCTACCCACCCTGAAAGGCCTCGGGGATCAGGCGGCCTTTATGCCGCCGCACCTGAAGCTGTACGCCCGTGAGGGAAACACCTCCCTTGAGCTGAAGGCGGACAAAACGGAGCTGTGGTCGCCCAAGGGACAGACGGAAACCGTCGTCTTTACGGCCCATATCACCGGCACGACCCAGATGGTGGTGGAATGGAGCTGCTCGGATACGTCCTTGACCGCCAAAGGCAACGCGGACAAAGACGGCAACCCCACCTGCACCCTGACCATCCCGGCGGGGTACAGCAAAACCATCACCGTGACCGCGACGCTTTCCGACAACAGCGCCATCACCGATTCGGCGGACGTCGTCGTCAAAGCGCGCACCGACGCGCAGCCGCCGGTCATCGATACGCAGCCGCA
Organism: uncultured Oscillospiraceae bacterium; assembly: GCA_900552115.1. Classification (GTDB taxonomy): domain Bacteria; phylum Bacillota; class Clostridia; order Oscillospirales; family Acutalibacteraceae; genus UMGS1474. Next base: position 9,811 of record URYP01000011.1, read on the forward strand.
GGATACGGCCACGGTGGTAGGCAAGCCGGCGGTGCTGACGGTAGAGGCGCAGTCCAGGGACGACGGGGCGCTGTCCTACCAGTGGTACAAAACCGACGTCCCTGATAAGGACGGGACAGCCATCGAGGACGCGACCGCCGCCGCCTACGAGGCTCCGGCTGAAACGACCGGCATCACGTATTACTACTGCGTGGTGACAGATACCATCCCGGACGGCGAAGGCGTCGGGAACACCACGGCCAGCGTCAAAAGCGACGCGGCTAAGGTCACGGTGACCAAAGACGAGCCGGAGGCCCTGACCATTGTGGGGCGCAGTCGCATCGTGACCTATGGCGACGCGGACTTTATCCTGCAAACCTCCGGCGGCAGCGGAACCGGAAAGGTGACCTGGGAAAGCGATCATCCGGATGTCGTGTCGGTGGACGGGACCGGGAAAATCGCCATCCTGAAGGCGTCGGATACCCCGGTGACCATCACCGCCACCAAAGCGGAGGATCATCAGTATAAAGCCTCTTCAGCGCAGATTACCGTGACGGTGAACAAGAAGACGCTGACGGTCACGGCGGACGACAAGAGCCGGGAATATGAGCAGCCGAATCCGGCGCTGACCTACAAAATCACCGGGTTCGTGAACGGGGAGGACGCCTCCGTGCTGACAAAACAGCCGACCGCTTCCTGCACCGTCGGAGCCGACGCGGCGGTGGGGACCCATCCCATCACGGTATCGGGCGGCGAAGCGGAAAATTATGAATTTGTGTACGTGTCCGGCACGCTGACGGTGACCAAAATCGGGCAAGCGACGCTCTCCATCCTGCAAGGAAGCCAAATCGACAAGACCTACGGCAACGGCGCGTTTACCCTGTCGGTCACCGGCGGCAGCGGGAACGGTAAGGTCTCCTGGCAGAGCAGCGACATCTCCATTGCATCCGTTGACCATGAGGGTAACGTAACCATCCATAAATCCGGTTTGGTGACCATCACGGCGACCAAAGAGGCGGACGGCCCTTATGTTACTGCAAATGCGTCCACGACCGTGACGGTGAACAAAGCGGTGCTGACGGTGACGGCAAAGGACGCGGAGAAGCACTTCGGCGAGGAGAACCCAGGGCTCGCTTATGAAATCACCGGGTTTGTCAACGGGGAGGACGAGACGGTTTTGACCAGGCAGCCGGCAATTGCGGTGGATTCGGAGTTCCCGGAAAAAGAGCTGCCGGTGGGCAGCTATGTTATCAAAGTCGGAGGCGGTGAGGCCGAAAACTACACATTCGCATACAACAACGCCACGCTGATCGTCAACAAGGCGGCTCAGTCCACCTTTCAGATCGAGGGCGGCAACCCGGTGAAAACCTACGGGGACGCGCCCTTTATCCTGACGACCAGGAACGGCGCGGGCGGGGCGGTCACCTGGCAAAGCGGCGACGAGACGGTCGCCACGGTAGTCGAGGACACCGGCGAGGTAACCATCATCGGCGCGGGCAAGGTACAGATTACCGCCATCAGCGCCGACACGAGCGATTTCTCAGAGGCGCTGGCCGCCGTGACCCTGACGGTGGAAAAAGCGAAGCTGTCAATCACAGCCGACCCGCAGACCCGCGTCTACGGCGAGGAGAATCCGGCATTCACCTACGGTATCGAGGGCTTCGTGAACAGCGACGGCAAAGCGGATTTGGACGAACTGCCGGTGCTGACGGCGGACGCGGATAAAAAAACCGGCGTGGGGAGCTACGCCATCCGGCTGGCCGGAGGCGAAGACGACAACTATGCGTATATCCTGAACAACGCCGAGCTGAGCATCACCCCGCGGCCGGTTACCATTCAGGCCGACGACAAGGAGACGAGCGAGGGCGGCGGCCTGCCGGAACTGACCTGGACGGTGACGGAGGGGAATATCCTCGATGGCGACAGGCTGGAAGGGAGCTTAAAGGCCGAAGCAACCGGCGCGGGCAGATATCCCATTACCGAGGATATCCCCTTTGCCAATCCCAACTACGCGGTCACCTTCCTGCCCGGTACCCTGACCGTGCTGGAGAAGCCGAAGGATCCCAGCGTTCCAATGCCCAGTGAGCCAACACAGCCGGACGTCCCACACACTGGAGACGACTTCCCGGCGTGGACGCTTCTGCTTCTGTTGCTGAGTATGGGCGCAGCCATTATTACGAATCGCTCACGCCGGCACAGGAAAGAATCATAGTCGTTCATCTCCAGTTAAATGGAAGATATGAATAGGTCCTAGAAAGGCATAGTAAGTCCCCCCTCAAGGGCTCCCGAAAATGGCCAACTGCATGGCTTTTAAGGGCCCCTGTAGGGGGGATTCTTTAATCTTGCTATCATCCGGAGTCGTTTTAACAGTTTCCCACATGAATTTCATGGAATAGTTGCGTATTTTATCGGGTTTTGTTATACTAAAAACGGAATTATGTCAACAAGGTGTTTGTTGAGGAGAAAAACCAATTGAACAGCATTAAAGAATTGGACATGGCCTCCTTTGTTCGATAACCTGCAGAAGCTGGACACTACCCTCCGTGCAGGCTGCGTTTGAAGCTGCCCACACGCTCAAGGCGTTGTGGGCCATTTGGATTTATCCCTGTTAGCGGAGCTCGGGAGGTCGTAAAAGATATGAAAATAAAAAAGTGGTTAAAGAGAAGCTTTCCCGTCCTGTTGGCCCTTTTGTTCTGTACAATAAGCATTCTCTCTGTAACGACGATCATTCGTATGCAGGGAAATGCGCGGGTCGTCAATTACACCGGTATTGTTCGTGGAGCGACCCAGCGGCTGGTGAAACAGGAAATGTACGATGCTCCCCATGATGATTTAGTCCAGACCTTAGATGATATTTTGACAGAGCTCGCTACCGAAAAAGGCGAAAATGGACTGGTCGCTCTTCCCGATACCGATTTCCAAAATCTCATTGCACAAATGCGCCGGTCATGGGAAGAGATTAAAAAAGAAATTGCCTTGGTGCGCCGGGGGACGGATGACGGGCGTCTCTATGAGTTGAGCGAATCCTATTTTGATTTGGCGAACCGGACGGTTTCGGCAGCTGAACAATATTCAGAAAACCAGGTGGAACATGCCAAGCTGGTTTTGATTTGTCTGAATGCCGGGTTTGTCCTGCTGACCATCTTGTTCTTGCTGTATAGCCGAAGGCAAAAGAAAGCGCAGGCGGCGCTGGAGATGGCAGAACACGCCAACCGGGCGAAAAGCGATTTTTTGTCCCGGATGTCCCACGAGATTCGGACGCCGCTGGGCGGTATTATCGGAATGGTAGAGGTTGCGCAAACGGTCCCGGACGACAGCGATAAGCAGGAGGATTGCTTGAAAAAAATCGAGTTATCCTCCCGGTATTTGCTGGCCCTCATCAACGACATTCTGGATATGGGTCGGATCGAGAGTGGAAAAATTGAACTGGAACAACGCGTATTTGATTTAAAAGACCTGTTTATCAATATTGACGGCATGTTTCGGCCAAAAGTGGAAAGCGGCGCTCTTGACTTTCAGATAGATTGTGGAGAATTAACGGAGACCGTTGTGGTTGGAGACGATGTTCGCCTTAGCCAAATTCTTGTCAATCTCCTTTCAAACGCGTTCAAATTTACTCCGGCGGGTGGGCGTGTGGCGCTTCGTGTCCGCCAGCAGGAGATAACCGAACAGGGGCTGTCCTTGGAATTCATCGTCAGCGATACGGGGGTCGGTATCAGTAGGGAAGCGCAATCCCGCATCTTTGAGCCCTTCGAACAGGCGGAGGCCGGAACGGAACGGCAATATGGAGGTTCGGGGCTTGGCCTTGCTATCAGCCGCAGTTTCGTGAAGATGATGGGCGGCGAAATTGCCGTACAAAGCAATCCCGGTGAAGGCTCACGGTTTATGGTTACCCTGACGTTCTCCCGTCCTTCAAAGGCCGACCTGGAAAAAAGCGGTATCCGTCAAGACCATCTTTTGGAAGGGGAGAGAGAGAAAGAAGTCGATCTCTCCGGTGTACGAATTCTTTTAGCGGAGGATAACGACATCAACGCGGAGATTGTGACAGCCCTGTTGCAATTGCGCGGCGCTTTTGTTGAATGGGCGCACAATGGTAAAGAAGCCGTGGAGCTTTTTGCAGCGGCACCGGAGGATTACACGCTGATACTGATGGATATCCGTATGCCTGTTATGGGTGGACTTGAGGCAAGCCGTTTAATTCGCGGAATGAACACTTGGTATGCAGAAGAGATTCCGATTGTTGCATTATCCGCCAACGCGTTTAGTGAGGATATAGATGAGGCTGTGCAAAGCGGCATGAACGGATATCTGTCCAAGCCGATCAATGTCCAGAAGCTTTTGGAGACGGTTCTCAGCTATAAGCCCAACACAAACGGTATATCCGGTGACTGAAAGTTTCGGATCCATTGATAATATCTGCTGTTTGCCCTATATGGCTATTATCTTCTAGACATCTGCCTATGGATACAGTTTGACTTTGTCAGTTCGCAGGGCTTTTGTTTAAATGTGAGAATGGTTTTGCCAAAAAGCTTATAAGAGGGGACCGGCAGCCGGCAAAAGACATAATAATTGATCGCGTCGGCGATGATGACCCCCAGGATGGAGACGCCGATCCAGGCCAGGCTGAAGGGGAGGCAGATCACCCCGTCAAAATTGAAAGGCATATCGGTATAATCCCACATGGGCGGCCAGTTCATCCACTTCCAAAGCTCTCCCACAATGAGTTCGGCAGCCGTCACCATAACGGAGCCCAGTATTCCCTGAACCAGCAAATCCAGGTTCCAGGAAATGCGTTCATTCAGCTGGTCTAGCATCAGCAGGAGAATCCCGCCGCACAGTCCCATGACCGGGTAGGAGAACCCGCGGAAACAAACCTCTATGGTGATATAGATACAGAACCCGGACAAAAACAGGATGATTTGGCGAAGATACCGGTGAATCAAACACAATCCCTCCCCATAGTTTATATTGCCATCCTACGGACATGAGGGATAAAATATGTCTGGGGGCTTTTCCTAAAGCTCAAAAAGGCGTAAACTATCCGCTAAAGAATAGGAAAGGGGCGATACGCATGGGCCATTGGGGATTTTCATATGTAGGGCTGCTCTATCTGCTCATGTTGTTTATTCCTAACGGTATATGGACGAAATACAAACCCGCCGATTATGAGCAGGTAGCTGGACAGGAAAACAAATGGCTTCAGCTTCTGGAAAGAATCGGCCAGATAGGCACGACGGCAACGGTTTTGGTATTCCGGGATTTTAACCTGTCGTCCTTGACGCCTTGGAGCCTTTGGCTGGCGGCCTCTTTTGTTTGTATGCTGCTCTATGAATACTGCTGGTTCCGCTACTTTCGCAGCGATCGCAGGCAGCAGGATTTTTACCGGAAATGGGGGCCTTTGCCGGTTCCGCTGGCGACGCTGCCCGTACTGGCTTTCCTGCTGCTGGGAATCTACGGAAAAGTGCTATGGCTGCTGCTGTTTACCGTTTTGCTGGGTGTCGGCCATATCGGTATCCACTGGCAACATCAAGCATCGATCAAACATGAATAAAAAGGGTGGAGACACTAATGTGTCTCCACCCTTTTCCGTATCAATTACTGTACCGCCGCTACCAAATCTTTCATGCAGTAACTGCCGGCCGGCTGCGTCGTGAGAAACAGGGCCGCGTTAATGGCGCCTACGGCAAAAATTTCTTTGGACATGGCCGTATGGGAGAGGGTAATCACCTCATCGTGACCGGCAAAAATCACATCATGCTCGCCCACAATGGTGCCGCCGCGTATCGACGAAATACCCACTTCCTTTTTATCTCGCGGGTGGTGAGCGGTATGGCGTTCGTACACATAGTCCGGCTCATACGGCAGGTTCTGGGATACGGCGTCCGCCAGCATCAGCGCCGTACCGGAAGGAGCGTCAACCTTGCGGTTGTGATGTTTTTCTAGAATTTCCACGTCGAAATCGTTTCCCAACACAGCCGCCGCTTTCTGAACCAAATCCATTAGCAGGCTGATACCGAGAGACATATTGGCGCTGAAAAATACCGGCACGTCAGAGGCGGCTTGTTGCACTTTTTCAATCTGTTCCGCGTTGAGACCGGTGGTAGCGATCACCACAGGCAGCCGATGGCTTTTCGCATACGCCAAAACGCCGTCCAGCGCCGATGGATGGGAAAAATCGATAATGGCGTCCGCTTCAACATTACAATTTTCCGGATGGGCATAAACAGGAAACCCATGCTGGCTTTCGGTATTGATATCAAATCCGGCCACGATTTTGCAGTCGCAGCGGTCGGCGACACTCCGGGTAATGACCCGGCCCATTTTACCATTACAGCCGCTGAGAATCAACCTGACCATATTCACACGTCCTTTAATTAGAGTTTATCCGGCAATCAATCCATGCTGCTTCAGGGCGGCGGCAACCATTGCCTTACCCTTATCGTCCATGTCGCACAGCGGCAGACGGCAGGGGCCAACATCCAGTCCCATCTGGTTCATAGCCTCTTTTACCGGGATGGGATTCACATCGCAGAACAGAGCGCTGCACAGGCTGAGATAGCGCAGCTGCAGATCACGGCTGGCCGCGACATCGCCCGCAAACCATTTGGCACAGATGTCGTGTGTTTCCCGGGGCACCACATTGGAAAGGACGGAGATTACGCCCTTTCCGCCTAGGGATAGGATCGGCACAATCTGGTCGTCATTGCCCGAATATATATCGATATCGCAAAGGGATGCGACTTTTGCGGCGGACGCAATGCTGCCGGTAGCCTCTTTCAGCGCCACGATCCGGGGATGCTTTGCCAGCTCCGCCACTGTTTCCGGCAAAATATTGACGCCGGTACGGGAGGGGACGTTATACAGAATAATGGGCAACTCGACCGCGTCGGCTACCGCAGTATAATGCGCTATTAGGCCTCGCTGCGAGGTTTTATTGTAATAGGGCGTCACCAGCAGCAGCGCGTCCGCGCCCAGACGTTGGGCTTCCTGGGACAATTCGATGCAATAAGCGGTATCGTTGGAACCGGTGCCGGCAATAACCGGTACCCGGCCGCGCGTCTGTTCAATCGCGGTCTTAATAACCTCGGTATGTTCTTCGTGTTCCAGGGTGGAGGATTCGCCCGTCGTACCACAGGTGATAATAGCGTCTGTGGAGTTTTCAATCTGCCAGTCAATCAGTTCCCGGTACTTCTCATAATTGACACGTCCGTCCGGAGTCATCGGCGTAACAATGGCTACGCCGGCGCCGGTGAAAATCGTGCTGTTTCCCATAATGGCATACCCCTTTCAAATTGTCATACAGTATGGCCGGATCGGTCAATCCATATATCCTTCGGCGCAGAGCAGCTCCGCCAGCAGGACGGCGCCGCCGGCCGCACCGCGCAGCGTATTGTGGGAAAGGCCGACAAACTTATAATCGTATTGCGAATCCTCCCGCAGGCGGCCGAGGGAGATGGCCATACCGCCTTCCAGATCGCGGTGAAGCCGCGTCTGAGGCATATCGTCTTCTTCAAAGTAGTGCAGGAACTGCTTGGGAGCGCTGGGCAGTTCCAATTCCTGCGGACGGCCCTTAAAGGACTGCCAGGCATCGAGAATATCCTGTTTGGACGGCTTGTTTTCAAAGCGGCAGAACACCGCGGCAAAATGGCCGTCGGATACCGGGACACGCAGGCATTGTGCTGTAAAAGCAGGGGAGGAGGCCGGAACAATTTTACCGTTTTCGATCTGTCCCCAAATTTTCAGCGGCTCCTGTTCCGATTTTTCTTCTTCGCCGCCGATGTATGGAATCACGTTATCCACCATTTCAGGCCAGCGCTCAAAGGTCTTGCCCGCGCCGGAAATCGCCTGGTAGGTGCAGACGAGAGCCTCTTTCAGTCCAAATTTGCTCAGCGGGAACAACGCCGGCACATAGCTTTGCAGGGAGCAATTGGACTTGACCGCCACAAAGCCCCGTTTGCTGCCCAGCCGCTGCCGCTGGAACGGTATCACCTGTGCATGCTCTGGGTTCAGTTCCGGGATAATCATCGGCACGTCGGATGTGCCGCGGTGCGCACTGTTGTTGGATACCACCGGACATTCCGCCTGGGCATAGGCCTCTTCCAGCGCCCGGATCTCCTCTTTGGGCATATCCACGGCGCAAAATACAAAGTCGGCTTTGGCTGCCACAGATTTGACGTTGGAAGCATCCTCGATCACCATATCTTCCATCGCGGCGGGCATCGGCGTTTTCATGGCCCAACGGGCCCCCACAGCCTCTTTATAGGTTTTTCCCGCCGAACGGGGACTGGCTGCCAGCACTGTCACCTTAAACCAGGGGTGGTTTTCGAGCAGGCTGGCGAACCGCTGGCCCACCATACCTGTAGCGCCGATAATCCCCACGTTGAATGTCTTCATCTGCACTCCGTCCTTTCAAAATCATACCTTTAATCATAGATAAGAAAAAAACCGGTTGAAAACCGGCTGTCATCATACTATAATAAACACGTTACGCAATTGGCATCCCTTTGCGAATAGCGCCCCATCAAGATCATGATGACAGCCGCACGGTTCTTCACCGTGAAGCCAGAAACCGGCTTTCCCAAAGCCGTTCCTTCGGCGCCAGCCCCTTTCCTCTGCCGTCACGGACCCGGGCGTCTCCCGCAGGATACTGATGACATGGCGCGCCTCTATTCTATGTTTGGCGTTATTGTACCATCTGTACCCTTTATTGTCAAACTATTTTTATTGGAAACGGCCCGGATTTTCCGGCCGGTTGAGGAGGAACACATGCAGACCAGCGACTTTTTTTACGATTTACCGGGAGAACTGATCGCTCAGCATCCCGAGGAGCAGCGGGATCATTCCCGTATGTTGGTGTTAAACCGCGAAACAGGGGAATGGCAGGACAAGCATTTTTACGATCTTCCTTCTTTTTTACAGCCGGGAGACTGCCTGATTCTCAATGACAGCCGTGTGCTGCCCGCCAGACTGTACGGCAGCCGCAAAGGCACCGGTGCGCGGGTGGAGCTTCTGCTGTTGACGCCAAAAGGCGACGACGTGTGGGAGGTGCTGGCCGGCCCCGGTAAAAAGGCGCGGCCGGGAATGACGCTGACTTTTGGCGACGGTCGCCTGGAGGCGGATGTCCTGGATGTGATCGAGGGCGGCAACCGGCTGGTAAAATTCCGTTATCAGGGTAATTTCTATGCGCTGCTGGAAGAAATCGGGCAGATGCCCTTACCCCATTATATTACCGAGCGGCTGGATGATGCGGAAAAATACCAGACCGTATACGCGCGCGAACCGGGGTCGGCAGCGGCTCCAACAGCGGGCCTGCATTTTACGCCAGAATTGCTTAATACGCTGCGTTCCAAGGGTGTATCGGTCGGATTTGTCACCCTGCATGTGGGCCTGGGTACTTTCCGGCCGGTTAAGGTGGAGGATATTACACAGCACACCATGCACAGCGAACATTATGAGCTGTCTCAGGAAACCGCTGACCTGATCAACCGGACCCGCGACAACGGAGGACGGGTCATTGCTGTTGGCACCACCAGCTGCCGCACCCTGGAAAGCGTGGGGCTGACGAACGGCCGCGTGGAGCCAGGGGATGGATGGACCAGCATTTTTATTTACCCCGGCTATTCTTTCCAGGTTCTGGATGGACTGATTACCAACTTTCATCTGCCGGAAAGCACACTGATTATGCTGGTGAGCGCATTTGCCGGCTATGATCAGGTAATGGCCGCCTATCGGCACGCCGTCGATGAGCGTTACCGGTTTTTCAGTTTCGGCGATGCAATGCTCGTGGTGTGAGTAAAAAAATTGACGAAAAGAGAACCCGCAAAGGCGCAGTATTACTGGGCTTTTGCGGGTTTTTGACGTCTGATTTCAAAAACAACTTTTTGGGCGTTTTTGGGCCAAAATCGGGGTAAAAGAGTGTTTTTACCTCAAACTCTTGCAAAAGTTTGAGCGGGAAAATCGTGAATAAATATGTGAATATTTATGTATATATCGATGGATATGATTGTCTGTTATATGAGTATGCATGCAAGCTTTTCGACTTTCGAGTTATAGTTCTGTCTTTAAAATGTTAAAGCTTCGTGCTGCCGAAGGGCAAGACATACTGTAACCACAAAAAGCCTCTGAAAAAACTAATTCAGAGGCTTTGGGGGCGGAGTAGAGGGACTTGAATTCTCGGCCTCATGCTCCCAAAGAAATTTTGGAAGTATTTTTGTAGTAGGGCTCACTCGATCTCGCGTAATTGATTAACAGCGTCCATCGCCCTTCTCGGAGCTGTGGATCGTCATAAGACTTTCTGTGACACATCCAGCAGGAGCAATAGTTTTTGCCTTTTGCAAAACGTTCCGTCGCCTTATTCGCTCATGCCCAGATGTACGCTTCACTGCCGATCCGATGGAGAATTTCTTCCTTCCGATAGAGGACGCGTTTGTGCTGCTCACGATAGTAACTGCGGTCTCTGTTTAATTGTAATCACTCCTTGACAGTTCGGGCCGCCTGCAAGAGTCGTCAAGGAACTATACTCTCTTACAGGCTGCCTATCTGCCAGGGGAGGGTACGTGCATTTTTCATGTAATCTCAGCCGTTCCGTTTTGCGTATCGTAGCTCTTTTCTGCCGGGAAGTCAAGCCGCCTGCAAAAGATTCCCACGCTCAGTTTCTGCACTGCTGTAAACAAAGAAATAGGGCGTTTTTTCTCTCTGTCAAATAAGGCACTCAGTGCTTCAAAAACTAAAAAACATTAGATTTTATCATTTTCTTGCCATTTATGACCGAATATGCTATCATTAAAAACAACGCTGTCTGTGTTGTGATAGGCTTCGGCAGTTCGGCTATATCGATGCAACACTCTGCCGTCTGGCAGAGTGTTTTTCATATGTGGGGATGGAGGTAACGCTTTATGGTGTCAGTTATAAAAAGCTCTGGAAGCTGCTCATTGACAAGGACATGAAAAAGAAAGACCTGTGTACAAAGGCAGGCATCAGCCCAGCGTCCGTTACAAAAATGGGCCGGAACGGCCATGTCACCACAGAGATCCTCCTGAAGATCTGTACGGCACTGGATTGCCATGTGGAGGATATTGTGGAGATTATCCCAGACGAATCCTCCTTTGAAAAATGATTTAGTATCTGTACAGTTTGATGGACAATGTGTATGCTACAATCAAGATAGGCGCGGTGTAGACTAAAGTGTTAAAGCATAGGAGAACCTTAAAATGTGGTGCAAAACCTGCAATATAGAAACCAATGAAGAGCTTTGCCCGGTTTGCGGCTCTACGACAATTGAAGATCTTCCTACCGAGGTATATTGGTGTACTCATTGTGAAGTCCCGATTATTCAAGTAGCGACTCAGGCAGATAAGGGCTTTTGTCCCTTGTGTGCAAAAAAAATGAAGTATCTCTCTGCGGACTTGCGGCCTGTATTTCCAGAGGAACGTTTGCTGCTCGAACTTCTTTTGGGCGAGGAACCGTTTGCCTATATTGAAAAGCCTGTATGGGCAGCAAACAGCCGGTATTACATCAACGGCAAATCTGTTTCAATATCAAGCAAAACATTCCAAGAAGCCGATACGGATGCTTTATCCAAAAAGCTTGAGCAGTATAGAAACCAGAACACTTACAAGTACTTCGATAAGCATACTGCTCGATTTATCAGTGCGAATCAATTGAGACTGCACTATCTCAAAGATGAAACTCACGCATTTATCAAAAAAGCGGCAGAGAAATTTGACGAAGAGCATATTGTTCTTTCGTTTTCCGGAGGCAAGGATTCGACAGTAACAGCGGATATCGTCATAAAGGCTCTTAGTAACCCGAGTTTAGTTCATATTTTTGGTGATACAACATTAGAATTCCCAGCAACAATTGAGTATGCATCGAGGTATAGAGAGGACCACCCTCTTGCAATTTTCCAGGTCGCAAAAAATAGAGAACAAGTGTTCTACGATGTTTGCGAAGATATCGGTCCCCCGGCAAGAATGATGCGTTGGTGCTGCTCCATGTTTAAGACCGGTCCCATTACCAGGGTCATAAACAGCTTGTACCGCAACCAGCAGATTTTGACATTTTATGGAATAAGAAAATCGGAGTCCGTGAGCCGGAGCAAGTATAACCGTATCGAAGATGATGCAGAGTCCGTAAAAATCCAGCAGCAAACAGTTGCCTCTCCGATTTTCTTTTGGAAAGACTTTGATATTTGGCTCTATATTCTGTCTGAAGAGGTGGACTTTAACGATGCGTATAGATTGGGGTACGATCGTGTAGGATGCTGGTGCTGTCCGAACAACAACCAGCGTGCACAGTTCCTATCCAGAATCTATATGCCGGAGCAGTCTAAAAAGTGGAGAGACTTTCTGATAGGATTTGCCAAAAAAATCGGAAAATCGGATGCTGAAGTATATGTTGACACCGGAAAATGGAAGGCCCGCCAGGGCGGAAATGGTCTGGCCGCAGCTGGCGATGTGAAAATTCGGTTTACAAACTGCACTACGGAAGATCACGCAAAAATTTACAGCTTAGTACGTCCCTTGGACGATGATTTGATAGGTATGTTTACTCCATTCGGGAGAGTTGCCCCGGAATTGGGCCAAAAGCTCTTGAACGAGGTTTTGGTTCTTGATATCAAAACCAATGTCCCTATCATTTCCATCCAGCCATTTGGCCAAGATGGATATAAGCATGCTGTAAAAGTAAGAACTATGAATGTGGCGGATCACGAGTCTTTGCAACGCATGATTGGATATCAGATCCGCAAGTTCAACGCTTGCCGTAAATGCTTAAAGTGCGAATCGCTCTGTCGAGCGGGCGCTATTTCTATCGTTGGGGATAGTTATTACATTAGCCCTGATAAGTGTGTTCGATGTAAAATGTGCGTCACCGCCAAGTATTTGGATGGTGGTTGCATGATGGATAAATACCTAAGAACGAAGTAAGACATTAGGAGGTATGTACCGATGGCTATGAAATTTCGTGCCCATGATACATTTTTCATAAGAAAAGGTTGGCTGAACAAGGGCATGAAACATGTCCACAATAGAGCTGACGTCTTTGTCTCTCGGGACGAAAATCCAACTGATGTGCTTGGCATCGGTACAAACATGGTAAAGGCTTTGCGCTATTGGCTGCAGGCTGTTGGAGTAACACAAGAGCCCCCGGCAGGACGACGCATTCAGGCCTTTACAGACCTTGGCAACCAGATTTATGAGCACGACCGATACATTGAAGAGCTCGGAACTCTCCATCTTTTGCATTACAAACTGGCTTCTAATAAAGAAGATGCAACTGCATGGTACTATTTCTTTAATGAATTCAAGATGACTGAATTCACGAGAGAAGATTATGTTTCGGCTCTGCAAAGTTATGTGCTGATGAGTGGCGAAGATATTTCCGTCGCACTTCGTTCCCTCAATGATGATTTCGCATGTATCGTAAATACCTATTTGCCAAGATATAAATCTAACCCAGAAAAGCTATCTCCCGAAAATAACATAGACTGCCCCTTTGGAGAACTGGGATTTATCGATATTTTGAGCAAGGAAAAACGCACTTATAAAAAATCGATTCCGGCGGCTAAGAGCTTTAGTCCTTGGGTTATTCTGGCGGTTATCGTGGACCAGGTAGCGGGCAGAGAAGAAATCGCATTAAACGAGCTACTGACAGCGCCGTGCAACATTGGTCGCATTTTTAACTTGGATGCCATTACAATGCTTGATGTGCTCCATCGAGTAGAAAAAACTGGCGAAGTCAAAATTATCAGAACGGCTGGTTTGGACATTGTCCGCCTAAACAATCAGCGCACCTTCCAAGAATGCGTAAATATGTATTACACAAGTATTGAAGAGTAAGATTAGGAGAAAACGGAAATGAGTAACATGATTTCTGTTGCTTCGGGTTTTCAGTATTCGGTGAATATTGGGTATGACCTGAACAATGATGATAAACTTAAGAACTTCATACCGACTCAATCGGCGCTTACTCTTCTCGAGGATGTTCTTTTAAGTACTCGGATTACCTCTACTGAAAGAGCTCGGGTCTTAATTGGCGCCTATGGCAAGGGAAAATCGCATATTATTCTGATGATCCTTTCCATGCTGATGAAAAGGGATATATCCTTGTTTGAAAAGCTTCTGCCTAAACTGGAGAGCAACAAGCGACTACATCAGTGTGTGCTGAGTTATTATGAAAGTGACCAAAAGCTTCTTCCGGTAATTATTAATGGCAGCAATACCAGTCTTCCGCAGGCGTTTCTTCTGGCGCTCCAGAGAACATTGGCCGAAAATGAACTGCTGGATATTATGCCGGAAACCAACTACAAGGCTGCAGTTGCGGTGATTCAACGGTGGAAAACTGATTTTCCGGATACTTATGTGCAGTTGCAAAAGACAATTGATGAACCCATTGGGAAATTCATTGAAGATCTTGAAGATTATAGTATTACCGCATATGAAAAATTTGAACGCATTTACCCTACGCTGACTGCTGGTAGCGTATTCAGTCCGTTCCTTGGGTTTGACGTTGTAGAACTGTACGAAAGTGCTGTTCGGGGATTGCGCTCAAAAGGATATACTGGCATTTATGTCGTTTACGATGAATTCAGCAAATTCTTGGAGGCAAACATCTCCGAGGCATCTGTCAGCGACACAAAAATGCTGCAAGATTTTGCTGAAAAGTGTAATCGCAGCGGTGAGCATCAAATTCATTTGATGCTGATTTCTCATAAAGAAATTGCCAATTATATTGATACTTTGCCCAAGCAGAAGGTCGATGGCTGGCGAGGAGTATCTGAGCGTTTTAAACATATCCACCTGAACAACAACTTTACACAGACCTATGAAATCATTGCGTCTGTGATTCAAAAAGATGCCGCTCTTTGGGCGGAGTTCTGTCAGCAGCATAAAGATGAGTTTGATAGCGTAAAACATCGCTATGCAAATCATGCGATGTTCGCAGATGCTACAAGGAAGGATTTAAAGCATATCCTCTATTCTTGTTATCCGCTTCATCCTGTTTCGACATATGTTCTTCCGAGATTGTCTGAACGAGTTGCTCAGAACGAAAGAACTTTGTTTACTTTCTTGTCTGCAACGGGTACGTCTACATTGCCGGAATTCCTAGCGGGCTATGATGACCAATGTTTTGATGTGATTACCCCGGATGAAGTTTACGATTATTTTGAGCCGCTGTTTAGAAAAGAGGTTTATACCAGCGAAATCCATCAAACATATTTGCTGACCACAGCCATTTTGCCAAAACTTCAGCAGGAATCTCTGGAAAGCAAAATCGTAAAAACGTTGTCGCTCGTTTATATTTTAGAGCAGTTTGAAAAACTGAAGCCGACCAAAGACGAAATCGTTGGTATTTTCTCTATCAACTATACCGTTGAAGAAATTGAGGAAGCAATCGCCAACCTTATCGAGAAAGAATATGTTGTTTACTTAAAGCGAAGCAACGATTATTTGCGTTTGAAGCAGACATCAGGTGTTGATATCTGCCAAAAGATTCGTGATACTGTTGCAGCGGTGGCGGGAAAAGTTTCAACGAAAGCAACTTTGAATGCTTCAAACTTTGATAACTACATTTACCCCTCTCGTTACAATGACGAGAGAGAGATGACGCGCTATTTTTCTTTTGAGTTCATTGATGAGGATGAAGTCCGCCCGGATGTCGACTGGACTATGAAGGGCGAAGCAATCGGCGCGGATGGTGTTGTGTACGGCGTTATTCCTAAGAGCGATGAATCTGTCAGTCGTCTTCATGATGAACTGATCCAGTCCAGCTCCGGTCATCAACGTTTCCTTTTCATCCTTCCAAAAAAGCATAAAGAAATCACCGAAATCCTCCAAGAATTTAATGCTGTGTCACTATTGAGAGAGCAGGCATCTGGAGACAAGATTCTGTTCGATGAATATGAGGTTGTATACGAAGATCTTCGTGAAGTGATTTCTGACTTCATAAACACTTATACGCGCCCGGAAAGCTTCAAGTCCACTTATATTTACATGGGTGAAGAAAAGTCGATTACTCGAAAAGCTGCGCTTACAGGCTTACTGTCGGACATTTGTGACGATGTGTATTCTCTTACCCCGGTTGTCAACAACGAAGCAATCAATCGCAACGACATTACCTCTATTGCAAACAACAGTAGAAGCAAAATCATTGCTGGCTTGCTCAGAAATGAGCTGGAACATAACCTCGGTCTGTCAGGTTCCGGTCAGGAAGTTTCTATTATGAGAAGCACTCTTTTACGGACCGGAGTTCTCGTAACAGATAATTCACTTGTTCGTATTGAGTTGAAGCCGAATGATGAGCTGATTAGAAACATGTTGACCACCATCATTGGCTTCATTCAGGAAATCAAAGCTGCTGGTAGTATGTCTTTCGGCGTGCTGTACCGCCGCTTGGTGGCACCAGAAAATCATATCGGCTTGCGTAAGGGGCTTATCCCTATTTATTTAGCGGCTGTATTCCATGAGTTTAAGCAAGAACTGATTCTGCAAGATAGATTTGGACAAGTTCCTATTATTGCGGACACATTGCTCCAAGTAAATGCTAACCCGAATGGATTCACTTTAGCATATCTGGACTGGGATCCTGAAAAGGCAGAATTTATCCAGCGCCTCGCAGAGATTTTCTCTGATTATGTGATCGAGGCAGAGAAAAAGATTAACGCCTACGATTATGTTGTATCTGCGATGAAACGTTGGTATATGGCATTGCCCAAATACGCAAAGGATCTCAGGCGTAGCGTAAAAGGCCAAAAGGTTGATAAACGCTATTTAACTATGCTGCGTGTATTAAAGAACAGCACTGGTGGCCATGAATTGTTATTTGACAAGCTTCCGACGGCATTCAACTATGCAAACCAGTTCAGTATTGGCTTGGCTGAAAACATCACTGCCGCAAAAAAATATTATGATAATTGCATAGCATATCTAAAGAAAGATCTTATCCAAGCGGTAAAAGAGATTTTTTCTACATCGCAGAGCGCAAACAACCTGAAGGCCTCTTCTCTGACATCTGTTATTAAAGACTGGTGTGAAAGCCTGGATGAAAGAGTTTTTGCGCAGTTATTTACCGACGGTACAGAAAAGTGTCTTGGCCTGTTTAAGACGGCAACGAACGATGAAGAAACGCTCATTGCCCGCCTCGCCAAAACAGCAACTGACCTTCGCTTAGAGGACTGGGATAGCAGCACCTACGAGCGATTTGTTGCCAATGTAAAAAAATATAAGGCAACCGCAGAAGCTTATCAGTGCGCGGATACTGCACAAGAAGATGTGGCGGCAGACGCTTATCAGGTCACTTTTGTTGGCGAGGATGGTCAATTAGTTACAAAGAGATTTTCTCGCATTGACTACAGCAAGCGAGGCAAGCTCTTGTACAATCAAGTCACGGATGCACTGGATTCTATGGGACAATCCATCTCCGAACAAGAAAAACGGCAAATTATCATGGACATACTGAAAGAATTATGTTAGGATGGAAAATAATGGCCTACTTCGATAATGCGGCGACAACCTATCCCAAGCCGGAAGTTGTCTATGCCAGCATGGACCAGTTTTATAGATCGAACGGTGCCAACGCAGGAAGAGGCCGTTATAGCCTCGCACAGAGTGCTAATGCCCTGATTGGCGAAACCAGGGCATTGGTACAGGAACTTCTACACTGCCCGGCAAAGCAAGTCGTTTTTACGCCTACTGCAACGATAGCACTAAACATTATTATTCAGGGGTTGATCTGCAAAGGTGCTAAAACCATCTATATCAGTCCGTTTGAACACAATGCGGTAACTCGGACTTTACATCACTTCGAAGAAGCTGGCACCATCTCTGTCCATCAACTTACTGTTTCTCGTGATTTGAAATATGACTTGGATAGAATGAGATACCAGTTTGAATCAGAGCGCCCGGACTTAGTGATTATGAGCCACGCGAGTAATGTGTTGGGATTAATTGCGCCCGTAACTGAAATCTGTTCATTAGCCAAAAAGTTTGGTGCAACCACTGTAATAGATATGGCGCAGACTGCGGGACTTGTAGATTGTAATCTGGGTCTCGATGTGTTTGACTTTGCAGTATTTGCAGGCCACAAAACCCTATATGGGCCTACGGGTATCTCAGGTTTTATTATGGATCCGGCAATTGATTTGCCTCCAGTTATCTTCGGTGGAACTGGTTTTGAGTCAGCTAATCAGAATATGCCTCAGAGCCTACCTGAACGATATGAAATGGGAACGATGAATATCTCTGGCATTTCGGGCTTAAATGCAGCCCTAAAATGGGGGTTAGACCAGGGTGTTGAAGCACTCTGGCATAGAGAGCAAGAGCACCGAAACAAATTGATTGCGTTACTACAGGAATACTGGTTTATTAAAATTATCGGCAACTATCCAAACTGCAATTATGTAGGAATCGTTTCCTGTTTGATTGACGGCATCAGCAGCGATAGCGCAGGAGAGATTTTTGACCGCTGCGGCATTGCTGTTAGAACCGGTTTGCAGTGTGCGCCTCTTGCACATCAATTTGTTGGTACGCACCCGGCGGGAACGGTTCGTTTTAGTGTGGGTTATTTTACCTCAGAAGATGATTTCGAGGAGCTCCGGCAAGCTCTCGATTACATCGAAGAAAACCTATAAGGAGAGCAACGTATGAGTTTTCAGGAACACACCATAAAAACTGAATATCGCTCTCTAATTGATAATGTGGTGCAGAAATTCTATGTTCCTCTGCTCAAAGAAGCCGTATCCTACAAGCGAGCTGTGGGGTTTTTCTCTTCGTCTTCTCTGATTGAGATATCGAAAGGCATTGCCGATTTAGCCAGTAGGAGCGGTAGGATTCAAATCGTGGCTTCCCCCTATCTGTCCGATGATGATATCGAAGCAATCAAAAAAGGATATGCAGATCGTGATGAGGTAATTGAGGCAGCTCTGTTAGGACAGTTGTCCGATGAACATACTGACTATTATTCAATGGAGCGACTTAACCTTTTGACAAATCTTATTGCTAATGGTGTTTTGGATATCCGGATTGCCTATACAGAGGATGCCAAAGAAATTGGAATGTACCACGAAAAAATGGGCGTCATCGAAGATGCTGACGGCAATAAGGTCGCTTTTTCTGGTTCGATGAATGAATCCTCTACCGCAATGTCTCTGAATTATGAAACCATAGATGTGTTCCGTAGTTGGTACGACGAAGGGGAGTATGAACGCGTTCGATTAAAAGAAAACGCTTTTTATTCCATCTGGAGCGACTGTGAGCCAAGTATTCGAGTTTTGGAGTTCCCCAAGATAACGGCTGCCTTGATTGAGAAATACAGAAAGAAAGCACCAAACTTCAACATCGACCAGGAACAATTTCCTCCTCGAAAGGAAGGGCAACGAGACTTATCTGCGCTTTCGGAAGGTCACAGTACAGTTGGAGCAAGAATCCCCCAAAGTATAACCCTGCATGATTATCAGAAACAAGCTATCTCTGCGTGGGTAGGTGAAAATTATCGCGGCATTTTTGATATGGCAACTGGTACCGGAAAGACATTTACAGGTTTAGGTGCTATTTCAAAAATATCGGAGGACTTAAATGACGAGCTTGCCGTTATCATCGTTTGCCCCTATCAGCACCTGGTGGAGCAATGGGTAGATGATATTGTAAAGTTCAATATTCAGCCAATCATCGGCTACAGTAGCTCGTCCCAAAAGGACTGGAAAAAGCGATTATCAAAGGCTGTTCGGGATCAAAAGCTCAGAAGCGAGAAACGCTTTTTCTGTTTCATTTGCACGAATGCTACTTTTACAAACAGCTTTGTTCAGGAACAGATTGGGAAGATAAAAAGCCCGGTTCTCCTCGTTGTAGACGAGGCGCACAATTTTGGTGCACGAAGCTATGCAAAGCTGTTAGATGAACGATTTACCTATCGGCTCGCCCTGTCTGCGACATTGGAAAGGCATCGTGATGAGGAAGGCACCGCTATTCTTTATAGCTTCTTCGGGAAGAAATGTATTGAGTATAGCCTTGAACGAGCAATTGAAGAAGAAAAACTCACACCTTACAAATACTATCCTATCCTTGTTTACCTAAACGACGAGGAACTCGAACGGTATGAACAACTATCCTTCGAAATATCCCGCCACGTAATCAAAGGTCGGAGCGGTAAGGTCAAGTTGGATAGCTATGGTGAAATGTTGGCAATCCAGCGCTCCCGCATAGTCGCAGCCGCAGCACTCAAGCTTGTTCGACTTAAAGAAGTCATTGCTCCATACAAGGACGAGCATTTCCTTCTGGTGTATTGTGGCGCAACAAATGTGTTGCCGCCAAATTCCGACAGATCAGATGTGGATGAAGGTGATATTAAGCAAATTGAAGCTGTAACCCGGATACTTGGTAACGAATTAGGCATGAAAGTATCTAAATTTACAGCCGAAGAGAATATTGAAGAGCGTAACGCCATAAAACAGCACTTCAAAGATGGCAACAATCTACAGGCTATCGTTGCTATTAGGTGTTTGGACGAAGGCGTAAATATTCCCGGTATTCGCACTGCTTTCATTTTAGCAAGCACTACCAATCCTAAAGAGTACATTCAGCGCCGAGGGCGTGTGTTGAGAAAGTCTCCCGAAACAGGCAAGGAATTTGCGGAGATTTTTGATTTTGTGACTTTACCCCGACCTTTGGAGGAAGTGTCAGGCTTAACACAAGAACAAATGAGAAGAGATTTGTCTCTGGTAAAAAATGAGCTTGCGAGAGTAGTGGAGTTCGGGCGGTTGTCCATGAACTCTATGGAAGCCTCTCAATTGATTTGGGAAATCTGTGACTGCTATGGATTGCCCTACGATTTGAACGATGATGAAAAGGAGGGCCCATATGGAGACATCGAAGTTTGACCTCGACCAGAAGGCAATCGATCGTCTGAAACGGAAGATTGTTATTGCCGAGAACACAAATTTGCGCACGAAAAACAAGACGGATGCCCAAATGATTCGTGATATCAAGAAGTGGATAGAGGAGGAAGTTCAATGCTGCTCCAATCGATAGAATTGCAGAGCTTTCGACAGTTCATCAATGAAAAGATAGATTTCTCCACCAATCCTGAACGAAATGTTACTCTAATTATTGGTGAAAACGGCACAGGTAAAACCACGTTTGCGCAAGCATTTTTCTGGTGTCTCTACGGAGAATCCAATTTTACTGATAAGATTATGCTCAACAGAGTCCTTGCCGAGCAGATGACGCCGGATCAAAAGATCACCGTTAAGGTTGTTCTTCGACTCACTCACGGTAGCGCAACCTATGAGATCGTCCGGACTCAAGAGTATAAGAAATCTTATAGCAACAAAGTTACTGGCGCGAACACCGTGTTAAACATTGCGGTCAAATCCGCCGATGGTAATACCCGTTATTTGAAGCAGCTTGAATGTGAAGCTGAAATCAAAAAAATTCTCCCCAAGGAGCTTTCGAATTACTTCTTTTTTGACGGCGAACGTATCGAGAAAATGAGTAAGGAAATTGCCAGCGGAAGAAAGAGCAGCGGTTTCTCGAATGCAGTTGTGGGTCTGACTGGATTAAAAGCCACATTAGCCGCTCTGGGACATCTTGCGCCTACCAGAACCAACTCTGTTATGGGAAAGTTCAACGAAGCCTATACCGGAGATAGTAGTGGCAGAATTCAGCAGCTTTCAAAGCGCATTGATGAGCTTCAGAGTGAGCTTGAGCGAATTGCCAAACGTCTGCTTGAAATCGATGATGAGATCGATGCGGCATCATCTGCAAAAGCCAAGTTTGAGCAAGATATCAAACAATATGCCGATGGTGAAAAGCTTCAAAATAAGAGAGATTGTTTAACCGCAGAACTTCAAAGACTCAAGAAACTGAAAGCACAATTCATTAAAGAAAGCTGCAAGAAATTCAATGACGGAATGACTGCGTTTTTCTCGCTTTCACTTGCCCACAGAGCGTTGGGGGTTCTTTCTCATAGCGATTTCAGCGGGAAAGATATCCCGGAGATGCACTCTAAAACGATTGAATTTCTGCTGAAGCGCGGCACATGTATTTGCGGGACTCATCTTGACCCTGGCACCATTCCTTACAACAAGGTCATGGAGCTGATGGATTATCTGCCTCCGCAGTCTATTGGCGTGACAGTCGGCCAGTTTGTAAAGGACTCTCGTTCTAAGTACAGTAGAGAAGTTTCTTTGTATCAGGATATTGCTGAGCAGGTCAGTCTGATTAGCCAACAAGAAGAATCCATTGCAGACCTCGAAGAACAATTGGCCGTTATTAGTGAAAAACTTGATGGCGATGATGTCCGTGAGCAGGTCAAGAAGCTAAATGCTCAGATTCGGGCTTGTACAGATACAATTTCTAAGCGCAGGTCTGAACAGCAGCAATTGCTCCGTAAGCAAGGTGCTTTTGAAGAAGAAAAGAAGCAGAAAGAGAATAGCCGGTCCGAACTCTCCCTCCTTGATACAAACAATCAGATGATTGAACTGTACAAAGCCTATACTCAGAAAATTTATGATGAGTTAAACACAGAGTACAAGCAAAAGGAAGCACAGATTCGAGCGAAGCTCCAGATGTACATCAATGAGATTTTTAAGTCCATTTATGATGGAGGCTTGTCTCTTACAATTGATGAGCATTACAACATTTCTGTCTATGTGACCGACTTTGATGGTGGTGTCGAGACATCTACCGCCCAGAGTATCTCTGTTATTTTTGCGTTTATCTCTGCTATTATCAAAATGGCAAGAGAAAATCAGCTTGAGAATGGTGATGAGGCATACTCCGAGCCTTATCCTCTCGTCATGGATGCTCCGCTGTCTGCTTTCGATAAGCGTAGAATCAAGGCGATTTGCTCTGCAATTCCCGAAACAGCGGAACAAGTTATTATCTTCATCAAAGATACAGATGGTGAGCTGGCAGAAGAATACCTTGGCACGAAAGTAATGACCCGTCATTACTTTGAAAAAATCGATGAGTTCCATACTCGTCTGGTATAAGGGGGTGTCATCATGTTTGATAAACAGTATCGTTTTATAGGTAGCCACGCAGAAAAAGTTAGTGCATTGACATCTGTTTTTGACGATGTTGCAAAGGCAAAGCTCTTTGAGCGTAATGTGGATGTTTACATGAATGCACCCTTGATTGGATTCCTTTTCAAACGGAAGGGAGTCAAGAACTCCGATGGCGCCCTTGCAGATCAAAATATCTTCCCGGAGCAGCTTATAAATAACTCCGAGCAATTGAAGTATATCTTCCGTCTTATCCTCATTTTGGATACCCAACATGAGCCTAACGAGGAAGCACGGTTAGATAAGACTTTCCGGCGCTTCGGAGCGGATGAGTCTGACCTTCGACTGTTCGATGCCTATGTACTTGGCGGCGTTGAGGTTTTGTACGAAAAGCTCGTTGGCGGTTCAACAGATCCCGCTGAATACATCAACCGTATGTATGATTTTATAGAAGAATTCAACGAAAGATTTAATGAAGGCATTACCAGCAAAGATATCCTGGACCTGTGTCGAGCTAATGCCGAATAAGATATAGACTCCGAAGATGGGAGGTGTCCGGGATGTCCAAAGTTGCAGATTGTCAAAAGCTACTAATCGCTGAGTCAGAGAAAAAAGGTTTCTTGACTTTTGACGATATCATGGACATGTCGGATACCTACTCCTTGTCTGTATCTGAAGTTGATCAAATGAGCGAGGCACTTGAAATTCGCGGAATCATAATTTATGAAGCTGCACCTGTTGGAAAAGATGTCGACCATTTTGAGGACTACAGCCGAATAGACTATGAGGCTATTTTCGAGGAAATCATCTCATTATCGCCAGAGCTTGAATATGTGGTTGAACTTATCAGAAAATTGCCTCCGCCACAGTATGGAGAGATTTCAGCTCTTACTACTCAGACTGCTGCGGGAAATGCATACGCCAGGGAGCGCCTGATTCTTATTCACTTACGAGTTGCGTTGAAGATTGCGCTTTCGATGGCGAAATCACATCAATATGATATTGCCGATGCCGTATCTGCCGGATTCGTGGGATTGGTTATTGCGGTCGACAGGTTTGATCCGGATGGTTTTTCGGCATTCCAGTCGTATGCGTCTCTGTGGATACAGCAAAATATTAACCGGGAATGCGATCCCATCTGGATGGAGTATTATTTTCCTGCGCACTATAAAGAAAAAATGCTCCCGGCTTACAAACGCTACCTTAACCACTGGTGTGATGATTGCGTACCCGGTATCATTTGTGAAACCCTTATTTCTGAAATCGCAGATAGCATAGATATATCTTTTTCTGAAGCCAGTGAGTACCTCACTACAGCAATCAAGCAAGCCGAAAATCATCTGTACTTTTCTGATTGCTGTGAAGATGGTGGCTGTGAAGCTCCTGTGCCTTGGCCGCAGGAGCTTGTTCAGACCGATAATTTGCTGTTTGAAAAAGTTGCTGCCTCAATGGCCAGAAGCGCTCTCTTAAATGCACTAAGTTCGTTGACTCCCAGAGAAGCTGATGTTATACGTCTCAGAACAGGCTTTGATAATAATCGGCCTCTTACGCTTGAAGATGTAGGTGCGATATACGGTGTCACCCGGGAGCGCATACGACAAATTGAAGCAAAAGCACTTAGAAAACTTGGACAACCCTGCAAAGCTATGGAATTGAAGGATTTTTGGTGATAAGCAATTAATGCTACCAAAATCATTTCCAGGAAGTAGAGGAAGAGAAGTGATTATGGACAGATTAGATATGTGCGATGCTGTAAAGCTACATCGTGTACCATTTGTTTTGAATCCGTCTGGAGAATGGGATAGATTCCCTGCGCATTTAAGACGACTTGTTGAACAGCCGTGGATAGAGTTTAAATACTTTGTCGATGGAACGAACCAAGTTAATCCTGCAATATCGAATGTCCCCAATAATTGTGGAGGTATATATATTTTCCTAATTAAGCCCAATGTTATTGCTGATATCCATTTATATTTGGCATACATAGGTAGAGCAAGGAATACGTCTTATCAAAACTTAAGAAAACGGGTAAGAGAATACGCCAGTGAAAATGAACGCCCCAAAATAGTAAACATGAAGAGGTTTTGGAATCCTTACCTGTATGTGCAGTATTTGCCGTTACCTGCAGAAAGCAACGATTGTATTGACGAGCTGGAAAAAGAGTTGATCAAAACTGTATTACCGCCGTTTAATGACAAATATCCTGAAGTATACAATCAAGCAATGAAGGCTGCGTTTTAATATCAGGAGGTAGAAATGAAAATACCAGCAATACGAGCTCATATAGGCGATTGGGTTTATTATATCGCAACTATGCAGTTTAAAGATGTTTCCGAATATGTGAAGAGAGTTGACAATGAACTGCATAAGTCTGACCTGTTAAAGCAGATGCTTCAGAGAAGCATAACAAACAACTACAAAAGCATTGCCCATTATATAGAAACGCAAGAAGAACGCTTTTTTAATGCCATTGTTCTTGCGGTGTATGATGGTGTTCCAACTTGGCACGAAGTAAGGTTAGAGTATGACGATGGGTCTGAATTCTATAATTTAGGCATCCTTGAGCTTAGTGGCGATGAGAAAATCTTCCCGGTTGACGGACAGCATAGAGTCGAAGGCATCAAAAAGGTCATTAGTGAGTCTGACAAGTATGATGATGAGCAAATCCCTGTCATTTTTATTGGACATAAGACGGACGATGCAGGTATGCAGCGTTCGAGAAGACTTTTTAGCACTCTTAACAGATATGCTAAGCCGGTATCCATGCGCGATATTATAGCGCTTGATGAAGATGACATCGTGGCAATTGCTTCAAGAGAGTTAGTTGATACGCATCCGCTGTTCTCCCAAGATCGTCTCTTAGATTCCAGAACGAAAGCTATTCCAGAAAATAACAATAAGGCGTTTACCACCATTATCACTTTCTATGAGTGTAATTTGGAAATTCTGTGGATGTTGCTTAAAGATGTAGAAGTTCTTAATCCTGACGGGGGCAAGACAAAGGGAAAAGGAAAGATAAAAGAGTTTATTCGCAGACGGCCCAATGATGAAATGATTTATCAATTTGAAGAGTTGTGCGCTTCTTTTTGGAATGCGCTAATTGACGGATTTGGTGATGTATATGCCTATGTAGCTGATGAGCCTAACGCCCGGCCGTATCGCAATAGGACGGGTGGCAATTTGCTTTTCCGTCCAGTTGCACTATTGCCGTTTGTTAGGGCCGCGGTTAAGGTTGCTATCCAACAGAAAAAGAGCTTTAACGAGATTTTTAGAGCATTTCCCCAAGAACTCTTAGCTATTGATAATGTTCTTTGGCGCAACATTATTTGGAATAATGATAAGGGAACGATGATTGTTAATAATCAAAAACTGACAGAACGTATCCTTTTATATTTTTGGGATAGAAGCACACTAACCGAAAAAGAAATTGCAACCATGAAGTTGGATATCAAGGCAAATCGCCAGCTTCTTGAAATGGAAGATGTTGACGTTTTACTTGCTGAGGGGGTAGACAATTAAGTTATTTAGTGCAGGCCTCTACGCCTACTCCACTAATACCCACAATCTAAACAGCTACTGAAACAATGTGTTTCAGTAGCTGCTTTCCAATAAATTTGAATCCTTCTAGTTCCAGCATGAACGATACAATTTCGAGTCCGTGTTCTAAGGCAACACCGCACAAATGTGATATTGCATGCTGAGAAACAAGCGAATCGGGGAATGCACGGAGTATCTGACCTTTGTGGCTGCCACCGGTGGCAGTGAGGATGCCATAGAAGTGCGCTACGAGGATGAAAACATTTAGATGACCGAGCAGTTCTATGATGTAGAAGTTCACACCATCAATGAGCATATTAAAAAGATTTTTGCAGATGACGAACTACAGAAAACAACAACTATTTGGAATTTCCGAATAGTTTAAACCGAGGGCGGTCACCAGGCCAGCCGTGAGGTCATGCACTACAATCTGCAAATGATTAACGCCGTCGGCTTCAAGGTCAACAATGACCGCGCTGTGCCGTTCCGCAAGTGGGCGAACGGTATTGCCAAGAACTACACCATTCAGGGGCTGGGCCATGGATGACGAGCGGCTGAAAAACGGTAGCTCAGTGCTCAAAAAAGAATACATTTCCTTATTATGTGATGCAGAATTTTATCGCATTATTTCAATTTGCTTGCGTCCTTGGTCAACTCCAGAAAACGATCAACGTCGTTTTGAAACAGTTTGTCCTTACGATGCGGTATTTTTCAAACTGGCTCTCTGCGGACGATTTGGCGATCTCACAGGTTACCCGACCGTTATCCTGCAAAATCTCATGCTCGTTAAACTCCAGAAAGCG
>URYP01000012.1 GCA_900552115.1 uncultured Oscillospiraceae bacterium
GAAAGTCGGGATCTCAGAAAATACAGTAAAATCCTTCTGCCGCAGGAATGCGCAGAAAGCAGAAACAACACAGCTGGACATGCAGAATCGGGAACACCGCTGCCTGTGCTGCGGGGCGCCGGTTATCCAGCACGCCGGCCGGAAGGAGAAGAAGTTCTGCTCGGACAACGGCTACGACTACACCACCGTGGAGGGACAGATGCGCTATCTCGCCTACGAGCTGAAGAACAGCTATCCCTCGGTGCTCAAGGCGCTGCAGGCCGTATCCAATTCCCCCGAGGGCGCGTATCAGGCCGCCTACACCTTCTGCTACGACTATGAGCGCCCCGCCGCCAAGGCGACCGCCTCGGTCAAGCGCGGCAACACCGCCAAGGACACCTATTATCCGAAATACGTCTGAGCAAATTCCAGACAAAGCGCCGGGCTTCCTCCTTTCAGGAAGCCCAGCGCTCTTTTGTCTTTTCAGTTCAGCGCTTCGATGGGAATGATCCGGCCGATATTGGCGGTTACGCGATGGGAAATGGAGATCACCGTGCGATCCTCCGAAACGCGCTTGAGCGCCTGAAGCACTGTGTTCTCCGTCTCTGCGTCCAGATTGGCCGTGATTTCGTCCAGCAGCAGGATCTTCGGGTTTGCCGCCGCCGCGCGGGCGATGGACAGCAGCTGCCACTGGCCCTGAGAGAACAGCTCCGGCGTGCAGACCGTGTCGTAGCCGTCGGGCAGGCGCATGATGAAGCTGTGGGCGTGCGCCTCGCGGGCGGCGGCGATGATCTCTTCTTCCGTCGCCTCCGGGCGGCCGTAGGCGATGTTGTCGTACACGCTCATGGGAAAAGGATTGGGTTTTTGGAACACCATGCCCACCCGTTTGCGGAGCTGGTTAATGTCCATGCCCCCGTAAATATCCTTTCCGTCCAGCAGCACCTTGCCGGTGATACGGCACCCCTCGACGAGGTCGTTCATACGGTTGAGGGTTTTGAGCAGCGTTGATTTGCCGCAGCCGGAGGGGCCGATAAACGCAGTGATGCGGTTGGAGGGGATTTTCAGTTCAATGCTCTTCAGCGCCTGGAAGCTGCCGTAATACAGGTCCAGATGGCTGATAGTGAATTTATTCATACGGTCATCCCTTTGCAATTTTCTTGGCGATCGCCGCCGACAGGGCATTGATGCCCACCACCATAATCAGCAGCACCACCGCCGTCGCGTAGGCCTGATCAGTATGCAGGGCTTCGCTGGACAGCGCATACATATGCACCGACAGGGTGCGGCCCGAGGACAGCAGCGACGAAGCGGCGTCCACGATACCGTTGCCGGAATCCGCTATGGCGCGGGGGAAATCCGGCACGGTGCCCGCAGTATAGATAAGCGCCGCCGTTTCCCCTACGATGCGGCCTATACTCAGGATTACGCCCGCCAGAATCCCCGGCACGGCGGAGGGCAGCACGATTTTAAATACCGTGCGCAGCCGGCCGGCTCCCAACCCGAAGCTGCCTTCGCGGTAAGCGTCCGGCACCGATTTGAGCGCTTCCTCCGTGGTGCGCATAATCAGCGGCAGGATCATAATGGCCAGCGTAAAAGCGCCGGACAGGAACGAATAGCCCCATCCGATAGCTCCCACAAAAAAGAGCATGCCGAACAGGCCGTAGACGATAGACGGAATGCCGGATAGGGTTTCCGCCGTCACCCGCACCACTTTGACCAGCGGATTCCCCCGACCGGCGTATTCCACCAGGTAGATGGCCGCAAAAATGCCCAGCGGCGCGGCCAGCAGCAGCGCCAGCACGGTCATGAGCACCGTGTTGACCAGGGCCGGCATCAACGATACGTTGTCGCTGGTATAGGTAAAGGAAAACAGATCACCGGTCAGGTGAGGGACGCCCATCACCAGAATATAGCCGATCAGCGTAATAAGCGCCGCCACTGTAATCAGCATGGCCAGCGACACCGCGATGAACAGGAAAAGGGACAAGGGACGGTGCTTGTACGCTTCCCATTTCTGCCGCCAGGTTTGACGATTGATCGCTTCCATTTACGCCTTCCTCCTGTTCAAAACGGAAAACAGCAAATTGATAATGAGGATAAATACGAACAGTACCACGCCGGTGGCGATCAGCGCCTCCCGGTGCAGGTCGGCGGCATATCCCATCTCCATCACAATATTGGTGGTCAGGGTACGCACCCCCTTGAGGATATTGCCGGTGATGCGCGGCTGGTTGCCGGCCACCATCATCACAGCCATCGTCTCGCCGATAGCGCGGCCGATACCCAGGATTACGCCCGCCATAATGCCGGATTTGGCTGCCGGCAGGGTGGCGAAAAACACGCTGCGTTCATGGGTGGCACCCAGCGCCAGACCGCCCTCATAATAGCTGTCCGGTACGGCCCGTATGGCCGATTCCGATACCGCAATGATGGTGGGCAGGATCATCAGCCCCAGCAGCAGCGACGCTGTGAGAATACTGCTGCCCTTTCCGCCAATATGATCCCGCACAAACGGCACCAGCACCACCAGGCCGAAAAAGCCGTAGACCACCGAAGGGATGCCTGCCAGCAGGTCTACCGCGGGCTTCAGGAAACGATATAGCCATTTGGGGCAGAATTTGGCCATGAACACCGCCGACAAAATGCCGATGGGCACCCCCACCACGATTGCGCCCGCCGTGACATAGAGGCTGCCGATAATCATGGGCAGGATGCCATATATATCATTGCTGGGTTTCCACTTCTCCCCCAGCAGGAAATCAAACACGCCGATTTCGCTGATCGCCGGTATGCCGTTGGCGAACAGGAACACGCAGATCAGCGCTACCGCGCCGATCGACGCACAGGCCGCAAACGCGAACACGCCGTGCATGAGCGGCTCCTTAAGCTTTTTCATCTGCTTTTCCCCCGATCAAACGGCAAACGGCCATGGGGCCGTTTGCCGTCCCTTTCTGCGGATAAGGTTTATCAGCCGATATCCGACCAGTCGGTCACCTCGCCGGTAAAGATGGACTTGACCTGATCCTTGCTCAATTCGTCGGTTGTATTGTCTTTATTAACGATCACCGCAATGCCGTCGGTGGCAATAACGGTCGATTTTACGCCTTTGGCGGTTTCGGTATCCTTGATTTCACGGGAAGCCATGCCGATATCGCAGGTTCCGTCAATGGTAGAGGTGACACCGGTGGTGGAGTCGTTGGTCTGGATCTCCACTTTGGCGTTGGGATTCACCTTCGCATACGCTTCTTTCAGCTTCTCCATGACCGGCGATACCGACGAGGACCCCGCCACCACGATTTTGCCGGACGGCTTGTCGCCGCTGTAAGCGCCGCTGACTTCCTGCGGGATATAGCCGCTCGTCTCCACAATCTCCTGGCCGTCTTCGCTCATAATGAATTTGATGAAATCCTGCGCCGCTTTACTCGGTTCGTCTTTGGTCACAATATTAAAGGGACGCGAGATGCCGTAAGTGCCCGCCTCGACGTTAGCGACCGTCGGCTCGGCGCCGTCGATCTTCAGCGCTTTGACGGTGTCGTTCAGGGAGCCGAGCGAGATATAGCCGATGGCTTTGGGATCGCCCGCTACCGTG
Source organism: uncultured Oscillospiraceae bacterium (assembly GCA_900552115.1). Taxonomy (GTDB): domain Bacteria; phylum Bacillota; class Clostridia; order Oscillospirales; family Acutalibacteraceae; genus UMGS1474. The sequence goes on from URYP01000012.1 coordinate 3,569, forward strand.
GTCATCATGACCGAGGTGTTGTTGGTAACACTGGCTTCATCGGTGGTATTGTCAATCTTATTGCCGTTTGCGTCCTTCTCTTCGATGCCGAACAGCTCGACGAACGCCCCGCGGGTACCGGATCCCTCCTCACGGGAGATTACCGAGATCTCGCCCGTCATGCCGGCCGTGCCGCCATATGCGGAGCTGTCGTCCTTCGACGAATCGCCGCCGGAAGCGCACCCGGTCATCAGGGCCAAAAGGGATACGGCCGCCACGGCCAATTTGCATGTCTGTCTCATCTGTCATTCCTCCAGATAATGGTATTATAGGCTCTTTCTCTTGCCAACTATGACGATATCTGTCGCCGGTAAAATGGAAAAGCATCCTTCTGTAAAACTTAGGTAAAACGTTCCAAAACATGCCTGCAATTACAGCATAGCCACTTTTCGCCAATCTATCCCTTGCCCGTATAAAATGAAACGGTTGACAAATGCCGGCGGATGCCGTACGCTGATAGGCAAAAAGAACGGAGGAAACGGAATTGGAGTGCCGGCGTCTGACTCTCGATGGAATTCCCGCCCTGCTTTGGGGCGAACCGTCGGATAAGCTGTACTTGTGTATTCATGGGCAGGGAGGCTGCAAGGAAGAAGCGGAATCCATCAGCCGTATCGTCGGCCGCGGCGGGTGGCAGGTGTTGAGTATCGACCTGCCGGAGCACGGTGAAAGGCGCTGCGAAACGGATGCGTTTGATCCCTGGCACGCCGTCCCGGAGCTACGGCAGGTAATGTGCTATGTACGCTTGAGGTGGAACCGGATCGCGCTGCTAGCCAACAGCATCGGCGCGTGGTTCAGTCTTCTGGCCTTTTCGGAACAGCCTCCGGAACGCTGCCTCTTTATATCGCCGGTTCTCGATATGGAGCGCCTGATCGAAACCATGATGGGCTGGGCCGGTGTGACCAGGGAACAGCTCGAACAGGAGGGCAAAATCTCCACCGATTTCGGCCAGACCCTGTCTTGGGATTACCGGCAGTATGCACGGGAACATCCGGTCGCCCACTGGGACTGCCCGACATGGATCCTGTACACGGGTCAGGATACGTTGACGGAACGGGTGGTTGCAGAGGCTTTTACACGGCGCTTCCAGGCCCATCTGACGGTTATGGAAAACGGCGAGCACTGGTTCCATACACCACCGCAGCTTCGTTTCCGAGACCAATGGATACAGATGTATTATCAATAAAGATAAACCAGGGCCTCCGTATAGATTATACGGAGGCCCTGGTTTGGTAAGCTATAGTTTTTGACATCGCGGACAGGAATAGCTGCTCCGCCCCGCCAGCGTCCGGCGAATGACCGGCGCGCCGCATACGGGGCAGGCAGCCCCCTCACGGCCGTAAACATTCAGCGAGCGGTCGCTGCGATATTCCCGGCCCCCACCCGCTAGGTATTGTTCGGGCGTCATACGGTTTTTCACAATGGCGGCCGACAAAACCGCCGGTACTGCCTGTGCCAGCCGCTGCCACTCCGTCTCCGACAAATCCGCAGCCGGCCGGCTGGGCGCGATTCCGGCGGCAAACAGGATTTCATCGGCATAGATATTGCCGATACCGGCTACCACCCGCTGATCCAGCAGACAGGTCTTGATGCCCCGACGGCTGGAACCGCACTTTGTCCGGAGATAGGACGCGTCAAACGACGCGTCGAACGGCTCCGGCCCCAGCCGTACAATGCCGTACACCTCGTCCTCCCCGCCTGCGGGGATCAGCCACAGGCGGCCGAACCGCCGGGTATCGATAAACCGCAGATCTTCCCCTCCGTCCAACCGGAACACTATATGCGTATGCTTTTCTTCCGGGCAGGCGGCCGGCACCACCAGAAGCCGGCCCGTCATCCGCAGATGCACCATCAGCGTATCCCCGCTGTCCAGCCGGACCAGCAGGTATTTGCCCCGCCGCCCCAGTTCGTTCACGCGCCGGCCGGCGACGCGCTGCGTAAATATCTCCGGCCCCGGCTGCGCGATTACCTCCGGCCGGTTGAGAATCAATCCGGCCAGACAGCGGCCGCAGAGCTGCGGCTCCAGCACCTGTCTTACCATTTCCACTTCCGGCAGCTCCGGCATGTCCGTTCCCCTTTCTGTGTTTTACGGCGGTACGATTCTTTTTAAACCTCAAAGGTCTGCCTTGGGGGTATCCATAGGCTCATCAAGATTGCGCAGGATTTCCCGGTAGCGCCGGGTCGCCAGCTCACTGGGACGGCCCTTATGGCAAAAGTCCAATTTTGCCAGCTTGGGGACGGCCCGCTCCACCACGATCCGCCCATCGATCGTTTTGCCCCTCAGCGTTTCAAACGCCTCCCAAAACCGCTCATCCCTTTGCGCCCGCTCATAAAAGGAGAGCACATAGACATAGTAAAACAAATTGTAGCCGCGGAACGGGTATTCCACCTGCATAAACAGCGTGCCGATGCCATAATGGCACGGCCCGATGGGCTTGCGGATAATCCAGTGATCCAGCAGGAACCCGACCGACCGCTCAAGGGCCGGCTCCCGGGCAAAGCCGGCCATACGCAGGACGTTCAGCGCGGTCAGCGTGGGGAGAGGATTGGAATAATCGGTTTCCGGCCCCCGGCCAAAGCTGAATTTGCCGCATCGCCAGCCGCCGTCGGTTTGGATGGTATCGAGCAGATGGCGGCAGGTGACATGCATCCGCTCATCATGGGCATACCCGAGTTTACAGAGCACCTCGGCGGCGGCGACGGTCTGGCAGGGATAGATACCGCCCTTTGGATACACCCGGAAGCGCCCGTCCGGCCGCCACGTGCTCCAGATCAGCGCGGCGGCGTCTTTCATCAGGGGATCCTCCGGTTCCATCCCCAGTTCCAGCAGCATATCCACGCTCTCGAGCGTGGTAAAGGGCGCACCCTTCATCAGCCTTTTATCCGGGGTGGCCCACAGGTCGCCGCCGTTGTCGTGCCGATGGGACAGGATCGCCCGCACGTCCGCCTCGCAGCGCTTATCCACCGCCATTCATACCTCATCCTCTCTGTCCGCCAGTTTATCCGCCCGCCTTTTCCAGCAGCAGCCGCTCTTTGTTCGGTCGGCTGTCATCCAGCAGGAAATCCGCCCAAGCGCGCGGGATCGCATCCACCGTTTCCCCGCAGGCTTTCAGGCAGGCGATGTAACGGACGATTTTCTCCTCCAGCGCCTGCGCGCCATGTTCAATGCCGTATTCCCGGACAATCGCGGTCAATTCATAAAACGCCAGCCCGACCGCGTGCGTTTCCACGTGCACGGTGGCGCAGGCCTGTCCCACGGCGTGGCACAACGCGACAGCGGCGGGATCGGTCAGCTCTTTGGCCATGGCGTGAACCTGCAGCAGCGCTTTTTTGCCCACCGGCATTTTTACTTCGCCGGCCGCCCACGCGCGGCAAAGGGCCACCGCCGTTTCCGGCCTGTCCTCATCGGGATACCGCTCCTTCAGCCAGCGGACCGGTTCCCGCACGCATTCAAACGCCCACATCACCAGCGTCCGGTGCTTCTGGAAACTGATCAAGCGGATCAGCTCCTGCAGGCAGGGACTTTGTCGTGAAAACAGGATCGCGTTTTTACGTTTCAGCTTGTCCCGCACATCTTGCAGTTCCATACGCCGCCCCCTTTATGCGTATCATTTTAACACACGGCTTCTGGTTGTACAAGCGGGACCGCCCCTTGCAAAATAAAGAAAATTGTGCGATAATAATAAAATTAGGAATTTGAGGTACGTTAGAGTAGAGGAGCAGGGTGAAAAGGCGGCTTTTCACCGCGGAAAGGCATGGTTCAGACTATGAAAATTGCACTGGTAACCGACGTATACGGAGAAACCAACAACGGCACCTGCATCACGGCCCGGCGGCTGGTGGAAAACATGAAAGCGCGCGGCCATGAGGTGGTGGTGATCTCGCCTTACGCATGCAGCGAACCGGGCTATGTTACGCTGGAAAAGCGGCGGTTCCCGGCCTTCCGGCATTATATAGAGAGCAACGGCGTCACCTTTGCGAGGCCCGACGAGGCGCTGCTTCGCAAAGGGATGGAGGGTTGCGATCTGGTACATTTTCTGATGCCGTTCAAGGTCTGTCAGGTAGGGGTGAGGATTGCGCAGGAGATGGGGATTCCCTACACCACAGCGTTCCACTGCCAGCCGGAAAACATCACCAGCCATATTTTCATGCTGCACACCTCCCTGCCCAATAAATTTTTCTATCACCTGTTCTGGAAGCGGTTTTATCACGACACCCACTTCGTCCACTGCCCCAGCCAGTTTATTGCCGACCAGCTGACGGAAAACGGCTACGATTTAGACAAACGGGTCATTTCCAATGGCGTCGCCCCCATTTTCCGGCATAAAGAGACCGAAAAACCGGCGGAATGGAAGGACCGCTTCTGCATCCTGTTTACCGGCCGGTATTCCCCGGAAAAGCGGCATGACCTGCTGATCCGTGCGGCGCAGCAAAGCCGCTACGCCGACCGCATCCAGCTCATTTTCGCCGGCAACGGCCCCCGCCGGGGCGCGATTGAGAAAATGGGGAGCGCCCTGAAGCATCCCCCAATCCTCGGCCTGTACACGCCGGAGGAGCTGTGTAATGTCATCAATTCCTGCGACTTGTACGTGCACCCGTCGGATGCGGAAATTGAGGCCATTTCCTGTATCGAGGCGTTCACCTGCGGGCTGGTGCCGGTCATTTCGGACAGTCCCAAATCCGCCACCAACCAGTTTGCCCTGACCGAGCGCAACCTCTTCCGGCAGGGCGACGCCGGATCGCTGGCGCGGCAGATCGACTACTGGGTTGAGCATCCGCAGGAAAAAGCGGAGCTGTCGCAGCAGTACCGCGAATACGCGGAGCAATTCGCTATCGAGTCCTGCATGGACCAAATGGAAACCATGTTTGAGGACGCCTGCCGCTACTACCGCGGGAAGGACGCCGTATGAAACTTCCCCCACGCTATCCCCGCGACCCCAACGAACACATTCTGCATGTGCCGCACAAGAAAAAGCGTTCCTTCATCGATGCGTCCTACCGGTTTGAAAACCACAACCTTTTTTACCAGCTTTATGCGGGGCTGCTGCGGGGACTGGCGCTGCTGGTGCTGCCGATTTGGGCCAAATTTGCCTGCCACTTCCGTATTAAGGGGCGCGAAAACCTGAAAAAGGTCAAAGGCCAAGGCGCGGTGCTGATTATGAACCACGTATATTTCCTGGATATTCCCATTGCCTGCTGCACCGCGGCCAGCCGCAAGGTGCGCTATGTCACGCTGGGGGAAAATCTGGACATTCCCGTGGCCGGCTCCATCATCAAGGCGCTGGGTGGTATTCCGCTGGCCAGCAATTTCGCGGGGATGAAAGCCTTTCACCGCACGGTTGTCGATCTGCTGAGCCGCGGCAAGCTGGTGCTGTTCTGCGCCGAAAGCGCGCTGTGGCCCTATTACCGGGGCATCCGCCCTTTTCATCGGGGAGGGTTCATCGCTGCGGTACAGGCTCACGTGCCGGTGGTGCCGCTGGTGATTACGTTTGAAGACCGCCGACTGGGCCGGCCCCGCCTGATTATGACGGTGGGCGAGCCGATTCCCTCACAGGGAAAAAACGCCAAAGCCCTGTGCGAGGAGACCCACCGGGTGTTTGAGGACATGACCCGCGCTTTTTACGGCCCGGAGGATGAGGAAAACGAGCGTCCCACCGTTTCGTGCGGATAAAATCCGACGGATTTTGCAGCGACAAAGGGATAGGATAAACACGTGAATACGCCTAAAGGAGATTTGGATATGCTGGAATACAAATTCGATACCCAACTGCTGATTGAAGGGCACGACCTGTCGGAGGACGACATCCACGACTACATCACCTCCCACTTTAAAGGGGACTGTCTGATCGCGGTGGGCGACGAGGACCTAATTAAAATTCATTTCCACACCAACGAGCCGTGGCAGGTGCTGGAATACGGCGCGTCGCTGGGCGAGATTTTCGACGTGGTTGTGGAAAACATGGAGCGGCAGGAAAACGGCCTGAAAGGCTGACGCGGAATCAAAAGGAACCAAAAGCGGCGCTGTCGCTGCATAAAAAGGCTCTGCGGAAAAGAACCGCAGAGCCTTTTTTTATAATACATTGCCGGGTTTGCCACCCGTTTCAGGCGGTTACCCGTCGTCCTCCCCGTCCGGCGGAGTATCGCCGGTATCCACATCGATCAGGTGGCGGCCCCGGTAGGTGAGCGCGGCCTCCTGCCCCACCTCAATGGTATCATACAGAAGGGCGTCGACATCAAAGGTGAGGATGCGGCCCTGCACCTCAAACCGCATGGTGCATGTGCTGGGGGCGGACGGCACCCACGGGCCGAAAGGCGTCCCCATGGGCGCGGGCGCCTCCCGCTTGTCCACCAGCCGGCCCCGGGCCCGACGGGGGCGCTGTCCCTTGTCCCGCCACCAGCGATGAATCAGCCCGCCGATGACGATAGCCATAAAGGCAACCGAAAAAAACAGGGTCACCAGACCCGCCCAGCTTATCTCATAAATGGAGTCGCCCAGTTGAAAACGCATATCTTTATCCTTTCACAAGCGCCTGCTGTCACGGCTACCGGGGATTATACACAACATCTGCCTGCTCCATCAACTCACTTAGCCGTTCATTAACCGCTTCGCCATAATCGGCGGTATCCTCTGTGGACAAACTCCAGGCTTCGACTACTCGATCGGTCCGTAATTGCACACGAAATAAGTCCATCATCTGCCGGATATAGTCTTCCCGCGACCAGCCGTGACGCCGCATGCGCTCTTTAATCAACCCATATTCAAATCCGGCGGAGGGATTCGCTTGCGTATCCTGTGCTGAATGCTTGGCACCGTCAAAGTATTCTACAGCCTTATCATACGCCTCTGTGTCACTGACCGTTAAGCCTAGACGGTCGGCTTCCTGACACATAATCTTGTAAAAAATCAATTCATCACAATACACCCGGTCTTCCTTCTCCGGTTTCACATACTTATGCCGGTAAAACGTCTTTTGCTCGTCGGGAAGGGGGGCTTCGTCAATCTGCCGTTCAACGCTGTCCTGGCTTTCCTCGTAATAGTTTCGCAATGCATCTACCTGCGCACGTGTAATGGGTTCCCCATTGACCATGGCGGCTACCGATTCCTCCAGCCCCCACCCGCGGCGGATCTGATAAGCGTGGAGCAGCGTGCCCCCCGGCAGGGTGAGCGCCAGCGCCAGAGAGACACAGACCACGCCCATACCCAGCAAAGCAAGCCTCGTTTTCCACAGAGTTTTCATGACGACCCTCCCGCCGTTTTATTCCTACAAAGTATAGCATTATGGGAGGTGTTATGCAAGCCAAGTGTACTTTCCTTATAAAACAAAGGTGCCGGCTGCCGGGTATGGCGTCGATACCATTCTAATTAGGAAGATCACAAAGTAAAATTTATAATCTTAGCCTGTACATAGACGACGTTCCTTCCTGAATCACGATCAGGAAGGATTGGACATGGTTCAGCTAAAAAACGAACCGGTAAAAAGGCGCGTCTTGAATTCTCCCGCATATTACATGTAACAAAAAAACAACCCCACTAGGCACATCCGTGCCTAGTGGGGTTGTTTTTCTTTATATCAGGCCAGAAAATCCTTGAGCTTTTCGATGTTGTGCTCTTCCATGGCCAACAGATGCTGGCCCAGCTTCTCGGCATGCCTGTCCACGCCTTCGTAAAGTTTAAGCTTCTTGGTGATCTCAATGGTGCCCTTGGTGCTGCCCTCGATCATCATTTTCGCAATGTGGGAGGGCGTGTTATCGGTCATGGTTTTCATATTCACCATCACATACGAGGACACCTTTGCCATTGCGCCCACGCCCTCGGTTTCGGCGTGCTCGTCCTTAATCAGGCCGTGCGCTTCCTCCATAATCTTGCCGTATTCCTCTTGCTGCTCGCGGAGAAACTGCCGCATTTCGGAGTCGTCGACCACATCGAGCAGATAGCCGATGCTCTCCTCCCCCATCTGCGCGTTCTTATAAATAAAATTCAGCAGTTCCACCTTATCGGTCATGGTACCTGTCATAAAACATCACTCCTTCTGGCGGTAGTATGTCCGCCGGAAAGGATATTTATGCCTGCGGGTCCTCCTGCGAAAAATATTTGAAAACCGCTTCAGCCACCGGCTTTGTTACGCCTTTGACTCTATACAGTTCCTCCAGCGACGCTTCCCGCACGGCAGACACCGAGCCGAAATGCCGCAGCAGCGCCCGTGCCCGGGTCTCGCCCACGCCCTCGATCTGCGTCAGGCTGGTACGCAGGCGGCTCTTGCCCCGCTTCTGCCGGTGGTAGGTAATGGCAAAACGGTGCACCTCCTCCTGAATGGCGGAAACGAGCGTGAACGCCGAACGCTTGGCGTGGATGGCGATTTCGCCCCCGTCCTCCGCAATGGCGCGGGTGCGGTGGCGGTCGTCCTTAACCATACCATACACCGGAATGTGATAGCCCCGCTCGGCCAGCAGGGGCCGGATGGCAGCCACATGCCCTTTGCCGCCGTCCAGCAGCATCAGGTCGGGCAGGCGGCCGAACCCCTCGCCGGTGTCCTTATGCTTCTCGTACTCGTCCAGTCGGCGGGAGATAACCTCCCGCATGGAGCCGTAGTCGTCCTGCCCCTCAATATCCTTGATATTAAATTTGCGGTAGGCGGATTTAAGCGGTTTGGCGTTAAAGAACACCACCATGCCGGCCACGTTGTCGCTGCCGGCGGTGTGGGAAATGTCGTAGCTTTCGATGTAGGCGGGCGGCTTTTGCAGCCCCAGCAGCCGCGCCAGCTCGTCCAGCGCCGCCGCGTCGTGGCCGCTCATCTCCTGCAGGCGGGCGATCCGCTCGGCGGCGTTGTTGCGGCACATCTCGATGAGGTGCGCCTGCTCCCCCCGCTGGGGCTGGTGGATGGTCACTTTTCGCCCCGCTTTTTCACTCAGCCACTGCTCCAGCAGCTCCTGGTCCTCTAATTCCCCGTCGACGGTGACCTGCGGCGGCACCGGCTGGCGCATGGTGTAATAACGGCGGAGGAATTCCGCCCGCGCGGCGGCCGGCGCGTCCATTTCATCGGTCATGAAATGCTCGCGGTCACTGAGGCGGCCTTCCGTGAAGCGGAACACCTCGAAACACATCCGCTCATGGCCCTGCGCCAGCGCAATCACGTCCTGCTCTTTAATGCGGGACATCACAACCTTCTGCTTTTCGCTCAGCCGCTTGATAGCGTTCATGTGATCCCGCAGGCGGGCGGCCTTTTCAAACTCCAGCCGGGCGGCGGCCTCCTCCATGCGCTCCTTAAGGGAGGCCATGGTCTTGGCGCTTCCCTGCGTCAGGAATTCGACCGCCTGCGCCACCCGCTCGGCATATTCCTTTTCGGGGATACGACCGGTGCACGGCGCGCAGCACTGATCAATATAATGGTTCAGGCAGGGGCGGCCGTTCGATTTGCGGTAGGCCAGCGGCCGGCCGCAGGTGGAGAGACGGAACACCTTCTGCGCCTCCTCCACCGCCTGTTTGACAACGTAAGAGCTCATATACGGCCCAATATACCTGGCGCCGTCGTCCTGCTTTTGCAGCACCGCTGAAATTCGCGAATAGGGCGGCGGCGATACCCGGATATAGCTGTAGCCCTTATCGTCCTTTAGCAGGATGTTGTATTTCGGCTGGTGCTGCTTTATGAGCGAGCATTCCAGCACCAGCGCCTCGAACTCGCTGTCCGCGACAATATAGTCAAAATGATCCACCTGGCTGACCATTTGGCGCACCTTGGGCGAATGGTTCGTATCCGAGCCGAAATACTGGCTTACCCGGTTTTTCAGCGCTTTGGCTTTGCCAATATAAATGATATCGTTTTTGGCATCCCGCATAATGTACACGCCGGGCCGCAGCGGCAGCGCCATCGCCTGCCGTCTCAGCTCCCCGATCTGCGGATTAATCGTATTTATAGCCGCCGCCTCCTTTAAGAAACGCAAAAAAGCGCAGCCGCCTTCCTAGCGGTTGCGCCCTTTTCCATCATGTACTTACTCGGCAAAGCCGGATTCCACCAGCGCGACCAGATTGTCCACCGCTTCCTGCTCGTCGACGCCGTCGGCGATCACACGGATGTTGGTACCGCCTACAATCCCCAGAGACAGGACGCCAAGCAGGCTTTTCGCGTTGGCACGGCGCTCTTCTTTTTCCACCCACACAGAGGACTTGAACTCATTGGCCTTCTGGATAAAGAAAGTTGCCGGCCGGGCATGCAGGCCCACCTGATTTTGAACCAGCACATCTTTCACGTACATAAAAAAAGCTCCTCTCTCTTGTTAAACCAACACACTCGTCCCAAATGGTTTGTCTATAAAAGGATAAGGGTATTATACCACAAATGTATGCTCCGTCAATCGGTTTTGTCCACATAAACCGCCAAAAACTGCATTTTTGGTTCTCTGCCCTATTTTAAAACTTTCTATGAACGGCCTTTTGTAACTTATAACCATCGCGGTGAATAACTTTTGGTTAGTAAAAACGAAGGGCAAGCCAGTTTTACAGGAAATCGACAAAATCCGAGGGTGGTTTTTCATCAATCCGATGCTGTTGGTGGAAAATACCTTTTTAAAAACGCCCGGTCTTTTTCCGTCAGTTCCGCCTGTTCCAGCAGGTCGGGGCGCAGGCGTGCCGTCCGCTCAAGGGATTGGCGCCGCCGCCACTCGCTGATGTTGGCGTGATGCCCGCTGAGCAGCACCTCGGGGACTGCACGGCCCTCCCACTCGGCGGGGCGGGTATACTGGGGATATTCCAGCAGGCCGGCGAAATGGCTTTCGTCTGTGAAACAAGCCTCCTCGGACAGCACGCCCGGCACCATGCGGGCCACGCAATCGGTCAGCACCAACGCCGGCAGCTCGCCGCCGGTGAGCACATAATCGCCAATGGAAATCTGCTCGTCGACCAGCGCTTCCAGCACCCGTTCGTCCACCCCTTCATAGTGGCCGCAGAGCACGCATAAATGCGGTTTTTGCGCCAACTCACGCGCTTTCTGCTGGGTGAGCACCGCCCCCTGTGGGGACATATAGACAAGATACGGCCGCTCTCCCGTCTCCTCGCAGACCGCGCGGAAGCAGTCGGTGATGGGCTGGGCGTTCATCACCATCCCCTGCCCGCCGCCATAGGGATAGTCGTCCACCTGCTTCTGCTTATTGAGGGTATAGTCCCGGATCTGGTGGCAGTGCACCTCAAGCGCGCCTTTGCTTTGCGCGCGCCCGAGGATGCTTTCCGACAGCACCCGGTCACACATCTCGTCAAACAGGGTTAAAATATCAATCCGCATCGTTCAGCAATCCCTTCATAGGCCGGATGAGAACCCGGCCTCCATCCACATCCTTTTCGATCACGACCGGCGGGATGGCAGGAATCAACACCTCCCGCCCGTCTTTACACCGCATGTGATACACGTCGTTGGCGCCGGTGGCGCTCACGTCGGCCAGCACGCCGTAGTCCTCCCCGGTATCCGCATCGACAATGCGGCAGCCGATCAGATCCTGCACAAAGCAGGCGCCTTCCGGCAAAACGAGATCGTCCCGCCGCAGCCAAAGCACCCGGCCCCGCAGGACTGACGCGTCCTGCACGGTATCGACGCCTTCCAGCTTGATCAGCGCCATATGCTTGTGGGGCCGGCTGCGCACCTTGACCGGCACGCGCCCTTCATCCCAATAAAGCGTAGAGATGGGCGTGAGCTGTTCGGGCGTGTCACACCAGGGCTGCACCCGTACCTCGCCCCGTATGCCGTGGGTGCCGACGATCTGTCCCGCTTCCAAAAATTCTTTTTTGGGCATGATTTCTCCTCCGCTGCTGTATATATTCCTTGATCGGCCTATATCTAAACTTGACCCGCCTCGTCGGGTGGGGTACACTGAAACTATCATAATCGGGAAAGGAGCGCTGTCTGTGCATCTACATCATATGGCTGTCACCGTCCATGACCTGGAGGCCATGAAACGGTTTTACATCACCTATTTCGGGGGAACGTCCGGCCCCCTCTACCACAACCCGTCGACCGGGCTAATGACCTATTTCTTGTCTTTTGACGGAGAGGCACGGCTGGAGCTGATGACCCGGCCCGGGCTGGAAAGCAACGCCTCCTCCGGCCCTCGAGCCGGATACGCGCATCTGGTTTTCGGCGCCGGCAGCCAGGCGGAAGTGGACAGGCTGACCGCCCGCCTGCGTGGGGACGGCTACACCGTTGTCAGCGGCCCCCGCATAACGGGAGACGGCTATTATGAGAGCGGCGTTCTCGACCCCGAAGGCAATCATATCGAGATTACCGTGTGATCTCCTCCGGCAAGAAAACAGGGCGTATGGCTTTTTCCGGCCATACGCCCTGTTTATTGGCCATTCAGTCGATTTCCACCGACACTTTGGCGTCCACACGGGTCGCCGCGGCGCGCATGACGGTGCGGATCGCCTTGGCAATCCGGCCCTGCTTGCCGATGACCCGGCCCATATCGCCTTCCGCCACATGCAGATGGTACACGATAACGCCTTCCTCATCGGGCGCGTCTTCGTCCACCGTCACGGCGTCCGGATTCTCCACCAGGCCCTTGGCCATATCGATCAATAATTCTTTCATGGCATCCTACTCCTTAGACCCTTACACGCCCGCTTTTTTCAGCAGATCTTTGACCGTATCGGTGGGCTGGGCGCCATTGGCAATCCATTTCTGGGCCTTTTCCGCGTCCACTTTCACCACAGCCGGATCCTCCAGCGGGTTGTAATAACCGATTTCCTCGATGAAACGGCCGTCCCGCGGATAACGGGAGTCCGCCACCACAATACGATAAAACGGGTTTTTCTTGGCGCCCATGCGGCGCAAACGAATTTTAACTGCCATACCTGTTACCTCCAACATTCTTGCTTTCAATATATCTTCAACCATAAACCCTTATGGGTGAATTCGTAATACGGTGAATATGAGCGGCGCTGCCCGCTTACATGCCGAAGCCTTTTCCGCCCAGCATGCCGGGGGGGATGCCCCGCAGGCCGCGCTTGCCTTTTTTGCCCAGGCCCTTCATCTGCTTCATCATCTGCTTCATGGAATCATACTGCTTGAGCAGGCGGTTGACATCCTCCACTTTCATACCGCAGCCGGCGGCGATCCGCCGTTTGCGAGAGGGATTGATCAGCTCCGGTTTGGCGCGCTCGGCCGGCGTCATAGACAATATGATGGCCTCAGTGCGGTCAAACTGCCGTTCGTCGATATCGACGTCCTTCAGCTTTTTGCCCAGGCCTGGGATCATGCCCAGCATGCCCTTGATATCGCCCATTTTCTTTATCTGAGAAAACTGGTCCAACATATCGTTCATATCGAACTTATCCTGCTGCAGCTTTTTGGCCATCTCGGCGGCTTCTTTTTCACTGATCTGCTGCTCAGCTTTTTCTATCAGGGACATGACGTCGCCCATTCCCAAAATACGGGAAGCCATCCGCTCGGGATGGAAAACCTCGAGATCCTCCAGCTTTTCGCCGGTGCCGGCAAACTTGATGGGTTTGCCGGTAACCGACCGCACCGACAGCGCCGCACCGCCGCGGGTATCGCCGTCCAGCTTGGTCAGGATCACGCCGTCTATGCCCAGCGCCTCATCGAATGACGAGGCCACGTTGACCGCGTCCTGTCCGGTCATGGCGTCCACCACCAGCAGGATTTCCTGCGGGGCCACGGTGCTTTTGATCGATTTCAGCTCGTTCATGAGCTGCTCATCGATATGCAGCCGGCCGGCGGTATCGAGAATTACATAATCGTTGCCATAATCGCGGGCGTGCGCCACGGCTTTGCGGGCGATCTCCACCGGGTCGGCGGTACCCATTTCAAAAAATGGCACGCCGGCGCGCTGCGCCACCACCTGCAATTGCTGGATCGCCGCAGGGCGGTAGACGTCGCAGGCCACCAGCAAGGGACGGTGCCCCTGGCTTTTCAGCAGCCGGCCCAGTTTGCCGGAATGGGTGGTTTTACCCGAACCCTGCAGGCCGCACATCATGATGACACAGGGGGGATGGCTGGGATTGGCCAGCCGGGCCGCCTGCCCGCCCATGAGCGCGGTCAGCTCCTCGTCGACGATTTTAATCACCATCTGCGCCGGGGTCAGGCTTTCCATCACCTGAGCGCCCACCGCTCGTTCGGTGACCTTGGCGGTGAATTCCTTGGCCACCTTATAGTTGACGTCCGCTTCGAGAAGGGCGAGCCGCACTTCGCGCATGGCTTCCTTCACATCGGCTTCGCTCAGCTTGCCCTTGGAGCGAAGCCGCTTGAACGCCGCGGACAGTTTATCTGAAAGTCCTTCAAACGCCACGATAGCTCTCCTTATTCTTCCAGTTTATCCGCCTGCCGCTCAATGCGGGCCAGCGCGTCGGCAATGTCCCGGGAATGGATGTGCCGGTCGTTATACCGCCGGATGTCCCCGGCCGCCTGCCGGATAGCGGCAAAGCTTTCCTGCATGGCGCGGAACCGCTTATGCAGCCCGAGGCGGTCCTCCATATCAAGGAGCTGCGTTTCCGCCCTCTTGATGGAATCCCGTACGCCCTGGCGGGTAATGCCGTCGTTTTCCGCAATTTCCGCCAGCGACAGGTCGTGGTTGTAATAAAGCTCCATCACATCCCGCTGCTTTTCGGTCAGCATATCGCCGTAAAAATCCAGCAGCAGCGCGACCTCCATGTTTTTGCCCACGACGGATTCCCCCTCCCGCGTCTTAGCACCGGACAACAAAAAGGCGCCTTTGTGTAAAGGCGATCACTTTACACACATTATACACAGCCGCCTCACGTCTGTCAAGAGGGAAAATCCAACTTTACGCTTTTTTTCTGCCGCTATCGGACGAATTCGCGTGGGAATTGGTGAACAGCAGCAGCACGCACATGGCGATAAGGGTGACCGCTGCCGGTACGGAGGAGGCGGTAATGCTGACGGCATTGCCGGAAATCACGGCGGAGGCGGCCAGCGGTACCGGAATTATGCGGAGCAGCAGTACGCTGAAGAGCCCCCCCAGCGCCGCGTGTATCAGCCGCGCTAAAAAGAAATGGCGGCCCATTATGCCATATTCGTGCAGGGTGGCGGTCAGCTGGCAATGCACTGACAGCCCGCCCCAGCCCAGCGCCGCTCCCAGCAGAAGCGGGCGCAGCGTGCCAGCGGTGGAGGCGGCCACACAGCCGGTAGTCACTTCGGTCAGGATTGGGAACAGGCAGTCTAGATCCCGCACGTCGGCGCCGGCGGTTTCCAGCGGCCAAGTAATGACACGAGTCAGGCTCTGCACCAGGCCGGTAACATCCCCCAATGCCTGGATAGCGGCAAACAGCACCACAAACCCACACATATACAGCATGGACCGGCAGGCGCTGTTTACCGACTGCGCCAGCGCCGCTCCCGGTCGTACCGGACGGAAACCCGCGCTGACATGCTCCTCCCCGCCGGAAAGCGGCGCTCCAAAAATACGGCAGGCCACCCCAATGGTAAGCGACGCCAGCATATGCGCCGCCAACAGCACCACGCCATAGCGGGCGTTACCAAGCAGGCCCGCTCCCACCGTGCTGACAACGAACGCCGGCCCGGCGTTGACGCAGAACAACAGCATCCGCCCGGCCTCCCGCCGGGTAATGGATCCGCTTTTCAGCAGCTCGCCCACCGCGGCGCCTCCTGCCGGATACCCCCCTACAAATCCAATCAAAATGCCGGCCGCACAGCGCCCCGGCAGCCCAAACAGAAAACGCGTTACTTTTTCCAGCCGCCTCCCCACCGCCGCATCGATCCCGGAGCGGGTTACGAAGCCCGCCAGCACGATAAAAGGAAACAGGGACGGTATAATGACGGTGGAGCAGATGGACAGGCCCCGGCTGATCCCGCCGGCCACCGCCTGCGGCCAGACCAGCAGGGCGCCGCCCATCGCCACAACGACGATCAGCAAGACGCCCTTTAACAAAGTGGATTTATGTACGGCAGCTACGAACATGTACTATCTCCTCCCCATAGTCCCGGCCTTTGATAGAATGACTGTCGGCGTTTACCGCCTTCCGGCGGCAAACCGCCGCTGTCATTCCCCTTTGCATTAGACTCCTGTGCACAATTTTGGACCTGGCGGCTCAAGACATGGGAAAAGTTGTTGTTCCGCAAGCGACATCACCATTCTTATCCATTCGTCGCAAGGCTCCGTCTTTTCCGCCTGACAGCCGGGCCGTCAATGCACGTTCCCCTTATTCTATGACGCAGGGGGCGGGCATAATGCCCCTTTTTAAGGCATATGATCGAAGTGACATAAAGGGACTGCGCAGGCATGGTGTCCGCACCGGCGGGGCCATGCGGCAAAGACCGGAACGATGGGAGGAAAGCCCATGTTTATAAAGGGAAAACGAACCCGGGCGGCGCTTACAGGAAAAGTGGAACGGGCGCTTGAACTGCCGGGAGGTACGCTGACCGATGTGCCGCGCATTGAACTGACCGGCCAGCGGCAGGCCGTGGTGGAGGGGTGTCATGGCATTTTGTCCTATGACGACGACGCCGTACGCCTGAGTACAGGCTGCGGGATCGTGAGAATCACCGGCCAGCAGCTGACGCTGCGCGCCATGAGCGACGACAGCGCCATGGTCACCGGATGCCTTTTATCCGTGGAATTTTTAAACTGAAAGGAGAACGGTCATGTTCCTGTTGCGTTGGCTGCAATTTCTCATTGGCTGGGTGGAATGGGAGGCCGAAGGCGGGTTTCCGGAACGGTTTTTAAATCTTTGCGCCCGCGAACATATCACCGTTCCCCGTACCCGCCGGCAGGGAATTTCCCTGTTTGGCTGTTGTTATGCCCGGCAATACCGGCGGCTGCGCCCACTGGCCCGCCGCTGCGGCGTCCGCCTGCATGTGACGGCGCGCCACGGGCTGCCCTTTTTTACCCGGCGTTACCGTTACCGGTGGGGCCTGGCCGCCGGGCTGGCCCTGTATATCGTGATGCTCCAGATATTCCCCCATTACATCTGGTCGGTCGATATTGTGGGAAACAAAGACGTCCCCGCCGCCAAAATCGAAGCGGTAATGGCGGACCTAGGCGTTAAAGTCGGCGCCGGGCGCACCTCCTTCAATATGCGTGCCATTCAGCTGCAGGCCATCGAGGCGCTGCCGGAGCTGTCCTGGGTGGCGGTTAATATGGAGGGCAGCGTCGCCCATGTAGAGGTGAACGAACGTATCACCGCGGCGGCCCCGCCTGATTTGTCCCAGCCGGCCAACCTGAAAGCCACCAGCGACGGTATTGTGGTCTCGACCCGCATTGTCGATGGGCAGGCGGTCGTGCAGAAAGGGGATGCCGTGGTCAAGGGCATGCTGTTGGCCAGCGGCATTATTGAAACCACCAGCGGACCGCTGTTTAAGCACGCGCGCGGGGAAGTGATGGCCAAAACCTCCCACACCTTTACGACGACCGTCCCCCTGGAGGAAACCCAGAACCTGCCTTCTAAAACCGGTATTCTGCGGCCATCCCTGCAATTGTTTTCCCTTCAAATACCACTGTATACCAACGGCAGTCTGCCCGAAGCCTATCAGGAAGAAGTTTACACCCATCCCCTGACGGCTAACGGAACACGGCTTCCCCTTGGCTTCACCAACCGCTATTACTACCCGCTGGTTTCCACCCGGATCCAGCGCACGCCGGAACAGGCCGCCGATTTGGCTAAAAAACAGATGGAAACATGGAAAACAAGCGTTTTAAAAAACGCCACAATCGAGTCCCAGGTGGAGGACGGCCGCATGGAGAACGGTTCCTATACACTGACTGTCAAATTTTCGTGCGTGGAAAATATTGCCGCGGAGGAAATATTCCACGTCAAGTCCTGATTGGGCATACTACTGGTGTTTACCGCAGAAGAATGCCACAATCAGAATGGAAAATTTTATACAAATTGCTTAATGACATTCGTAAAATTTATTGATATACTATAGTAGTATAAATAGGGGATTGTCTAAATGGAACGGAGTTTGTCTATGTTTGAACAAATCCTGAGCGTCGACAGGATGGAGCAGGCGGTCTCCCTGTTCGGCAGCTTTGATGAAAATATTCGCCTGATCGAGGCGCACTATCATGTGGATGTAATCACCCGCGGCACCGACTTGAAAATCAGCGGCGAGCCGGAGGCGGTCACCAAAGCGGTGCGGGCGGTCAAAGGCCTGTTGCAGCTCATTAACCGGGGCGAACAGCTCAACGAACAAAACGTGCGGTATGTACTGATGCTGGTGGACGAAGACAGCGAGGAGCAGCTGCCGCAGCTGTCGTCCGACAGCATCTGCGTCACGGCTAAAGGCAAGCCGGTGAAACCCAAAACGCTGGGACAGAAACGGTATGTGGAAGCCATTCGCAAAAATACGATCGTGCTGGGCGTCGGCCCGGCCGGCACCGGCAAGACCTATTTGGCGGTGGCCATGGCGGTCAGCGCCTTCCGTGCCAAGGAGGTCAACCGCATCATCCTCACCCGCCCGGCGGTGGAAGCCGGCGAAAGCCTTGGTTTCCTGCCCGGTGATTTGCAGTCCAAAGTGGACCCGTATCTGCGCCCCCTGTACGACGCGCTGTTCGATATGCTGGGGGCTGAAACCTACAACAAATATATGGAGCGCGGCAATATTGAGGTCGCGCCGCTGGCCTACATGCGCGGCCGCACGCTGGACGACAGCTTTATCATACTCGACGAAGCGCAGAATACCACGCCGGAACAGATGAAAATGTTCCTGACACGGCTGGGTTTCAACTCCAAAATGGTTATCACCGGCGACATTACCCAGATCGATCTGCCGGGCACGCGGAAAAGCGGCCTCAAGGAAGTTATGCGGATTCTCAAAGGGGTGGAGGACATTTCGGTCAACCTGTTCGGAGATAAGGATGTTGTACGCCACCAGCTGGTTCAGAGGATCATACAGGCGTATGAAAAATATGACGAAGGGAAGCGACACAGGAACTATGGAAAAAATCAAGGTCGTAATTGAAAACAAGCAAAAAGCCGTTAAAATTCCCACCGGCATCCGCCTGCTGATCCGTCGCTGCTGCCACGCGGTGCTGCAGGCTGAACAATTCGAGGGATCGGCCCAGGTAGACGTATCCCTGGTGGATAATGAGCAGATTCGCGTCATCAACCGGGAGCACCGGCAGATCGACGCTTCTACCGACGTGCTGTCTTTTCCCTTGGGGGAAGACGGCGTATACGACGTCCATCCCGAAACCGGGGCAAAGCTGCTGGGCGATATCGTGCTGTCTATGGAGCAGGCCGTCGCGCAGGCGGAACAATATGGGCATTCCCTGCAGCGCGAGGTGGGGTATCTCACCGTTCATTCCATGCTCCATCTGCTTGGATACGATCATGTGAACGGCGGCTTGCAAGCCGTACATATGCGGGAACGGGAAGAAATTGTAATGCAGTCTGTTGGCCTGCCCCGCGGGGAAAGCTATGTTCTCCCGGATGACGAGCCATAATATGAGGATCTTTCTGCGGGGCTTTGGTTACGCATTCAGCGGTATCGGCTATTGCCTGAAACGGGAGCGTAATTTCCGGGTGCACATGGCGGCGGGATTCTATGTGCTGCTGCTGGCGCCATATTTTTCGCTGTCGCGCGGCGAGTGGGCGGCGCTGATCCTCACCATCGGTTTGGTATTGGCGGCCGAGGCGGTCAATACGGCCATAGAAACGGTCGTAGACCGGCTGTCTCCCGGACGGTGCGATGCGGCCCGCGTCGCCAAGGATGTGGCGGCGGGGGCTGTTTTGCTATGCGCCGTTGCGGCCGTCGGCGTCGCCGCCGTTCTTTTTGTCCGTGCAGACGGGTGGATGGCTATGGGCCGGGATTTTGCGGAACATATCTGGAAACCGGCGGCTTTGGCCGTATCTCTGCCGGTCGCGGGATGGCTGGTGTTTCGCCGCTATTCCTAACGGCGCCGCACGGTTGCCCGCAGCAAATTATTCGGATATAAGCGGGGAAATGGAGAGGGTATCCGGCAGGCCCACAAGCATTTCAAGTAGGGTTTTTGACCGTGCCAGCAGCTCCATTGTGTTGGCATCCGGCTCGGCAAAAATCCCTTTGTAGGTGTATTCTTTGTATTTCGTCCTGTTGACAAAAGCCAATTTCGGTTCCCCCAGCGAAAACTGTGCGTCGATGCGGCCCGTATTGCCCCTGGCGTCTATTTTAATCCATTTGCCGCCGAGGAACACGGCGTTATACGCGTGCAGGCAGTATCCCCGGCGCTCATCGTCGGCCAGCGTGATATGCTGGAAGCAAAAGCCTGCCGGGATACCCTGAGTGCGCAGCAGCGCCGCCAGCAAATTGGCTTTGGCGTGGCAAATGCCGGTTTTATGACGTAAGACATCCGAGGCTTTGGCAGTGACTACCGCCGCGTTTATGTCAAAGGAATGCGGTATCTCATCCCGGACGAACTTGTAGGCTGTTCTGGCCTTCTGCTCATCGGTCATCGCCTGCGAAAACAGCTCGCCGGCGGTTTGCTGAATACACGCGCTATGGTAATCTATATACGCGCCGGCTTCTAAAAAATGTTCCATTTCCGATTCCTCCCGCTATCTCTCCGCTTGGAAAGGCTTTTGTTTATTTTATTTGCGGACGAAAGCCATGTCAAATAAAAACTTGCTAACGCATGAAAAAGGACGGTAATCTATGCCAGAAAACAACACCCGCTCAGCGTTCATCGCCATCGTCGGCCGCCCCAACGTGGGCAAATCCTCCCTGCTTAACCGCATGGTGGGGCGTAAGGTGGCTATCGTGTCGGACAAGCCCCAGACAACCCGCACCCGCATTATGGGGGTGCTGACGCAGCAGGAAACGCAGCTCGTCTTCCTCGATACGCCCGGCAATCATCGTCCCCGCACCCGCCTGGGCGATTACATGGTGAAATCCATCAGCGAGGCTGTGTCCGGCGTGGACGCCGCCATGCTGGTGGTGGAGCCGCGTGCGTCCATCCGTCCAGAGGAACAGGCGCTGGTGGAGCAGTTTGCGCGCCAGAAGCTGCCGGCCCTGCTGGTCATCAACAAAATCGATACACTGGAGGATAAGGGCGTACTCCTGACCTGCATCGAACGATGGAAAGAGGTTTACCAGTTCGACGTCATTCTGCCGGTTTCCGCCCTCAATGGGGACGGTGTGGACGAGCTGGTGACGGAGCTTGACAAGTATTCCTTCGACAGCCCGCATTTCTTCCCGGACGATATGGTTAGCGACCAGCCGGAACGGGTGATTGCCGCCGAATTGGTGCGGGAGCAGATGCTCCGCCTGTTGCGGCAGGAGATCCCTCACGGAATTGCTGTTGTGATTGAAAGCATGAAGGAGCGGGAAACCGCCGCCGGCCCGATTCTGGATATCGACGCGTATATTTACTGTGAGCGGGACAGCCACAAAGGCATGGTGATTGGTAAAAAAGGCGCCATGCTCAAGCGGATCGCCTCCGGCGCGCGGTTGGAAATGGAGGCCCTGTTCGGCTCAAAAGTCAATTTGCAATGCTGGGTCAAGGTCAAGGAAGACTGGCGCAACCGCCAGGGCCTGCTGAGCAGTTTCGGGTATAGGGAATAAGGCCTTTTGCAAAGCAAAAGGCCTATGAAGAATGTTTATTGCCGCGCTCGCTTTTCTTTTCCGCCTATTTCTGAAGTCATCTTATAAATCCATATTTTTCAACTGGTTTCCAAATGTTTTGCAGACCATTTGTGCCAACTTTTGATATATCATTCTGGCAATTTCTCCCGGCGGGATTTTCCTTGTATGGAAACCTCATTTTGGTCCATGCTAACAGCAAACGGATCAAAAGGAGACGATGAGCGTGCCGGACAAAGACGACCAGCTGTGGAATGCCTTTATGAAAACCGGACGGATCGACGACTATCTCCGCTTCCGCGGAGTGGATATATATGACGTCCCCGTCGTATCGTCCACGGAGGAGGCTCCTGCCCATGCGGGTGACAACCGACGCCCTGATCATTCGGGAAAACAACAATATCGGTGAAGCCGACCGGTTTGTGACCGCCCTCACCCGGGACCGGGGCGTTATTCGCGCTTCGGCGCGGGGCGCGCGCCAGGTCAAGAGCCGGCGCGGCGCGGCCACGCAGCTCCTCACCTACTCCCGCCTGTCCCTTTATCAAGGACGGGAGAAATACATAATCGATGAGGCGGAGCCGCTGCATGTGTTTTTTGAACTGCGCTCTGACGTGACCCGGCTGGCGGCGGCGCAGTATTTCTGCGAGGCGGCCGGTTTGCTGGCTCCGCGGGAAGAACCGGCGGAAGACTGGCTGCGGTTGATGCTCAATGCCCTGCACCTGCTGGGCGGGGACAAATATCCTCCCGCCCAGATTAAGGCGGTCGCCGAGCTGCGTATGCTGGCTCTGGCGGGATTTATGCCGGATCTGACCGGTTGCACCGGCTGCGGCAAAGCCGATGAGGCGCCGCTCTATTTTTCCCTGACCGAGGGCAATCTCCGTTGTCGAAGCTGCGGCGTCCTGCCCGGCGCGCGCCCCCTGTCTCCCACGGTGCTGGCGGCCATGCGGCACATCGTCTATTCCCCGCTGGAAAAATGCTTTTTCTTTTCTCTGCCGGAGGAGGACAGCCGCACGCTTTGCGACGTGTGCGAGCATTTTCTGCTGGCGCAGCTCGGGCGCGGATTCCATACGCTGGACTTTTACCATGCACTGGATATACCGCCCGCCACCGGCAAACCAGTCTAAAAGCTTCTGAAACATTTTAAGCCCCCGCTGTAAAAGGCGGGGGCTTTTTGTCATAGCCGGTGGCGGGATGGACGCCGACTGGGCTACCGGTTCGCTTGTCTGATATTGATACGCCCCGCCCGATAATCCAGCGAAACCTGAAACACATCCGCGATTTTCATCAGAATTCCCAGTTTCGGCTCACGCGTCATTAGCTCGTAGTTCTGGTAGGTCTTTTCGGTAATATTACCATATACCGCGACTTTCCACTGAGTCATCCCGTTTTCTTTCCGGCATTATTTCAAGCGTTCTGCTAAAATCTCTTTCATATGTCTCCCCCTACCATTGTCCGGGACTTTTTATGCGTTTTATTTCGACCGTTTTCCCTCCATGGTCTGGCGAACAATGTCCTCCATCATACTTTTGGTCAGGGTGCCCTGGACATATCCGAAAATGTTGCCTTCCCGGTCGATCATAAAGGTGGTCGGGAAAGAGGATACATAATACTGATCGAACACGTCGCCCGTGGTATCCATAGCAACTGGATAGGTATAGCCGTTGTCGGAGAGAAATGCCGCCACGTCTTCGACCGTGCCATCCTGGTTATAGGGATGATCCTTCGTTTTGGGATTGGCGACGCCCAGCACCACCAGATCATTCGCGTTTTTGCCGTTGGCCTTATACATGTCTTCAATGTCCGGCATCTCTCGCCGGCAGGGGTCGCACCAGGTCGCCCAAAAGTTTAAAAACACCACCTGCCCGCGGTAGTCGGACAGCTTGTGCTGCCGGCCATACTGGTCTGTCAGGGTAAAATCCGGCGCCGGAATCACGTCGGGATCCTCTGTTTTAGAGGGGGCCGTTGTGGGAGGGGTCGAAGAATCGGAAGCATCCGAAGCGGAGGAAGATCCGCCGCCCTGCGTTTGGCCGGACGAGCCGTTCCCGCCAAATGAGGACAGGTAGCCTGTGAGGCCGTTCATCCAGCCGGTTATCATCATGACCCCCATTAGGATCATCAGCACGCCGCCCACCTTGACGGTGTATTTGACCACCTTCTGGTGCTTTTTGAAAAAGCCGAGCAGGGTGCCGGTGAAGAGGCCCACCGCCAGGAACGGCAGGATAAATCCCAGCGTATATACACCGATCAGCGCAAACCCCGCCGCCGAGGAACTGGCCGAAGTTGCCATCAGCAGCACACTGGCCAGCGCCGGGCCTACGCAGGGCGTCCAGGCAAAGCTGAAGGTAAACCCGACCACCAACGCCACCAGCGGGTTCATGCTCCACTTGTTGAGCCGCATGGGCAGGCGGCGTTCCCGTTCCATCGCGCGGGGATGAAAAATCCCCAGCTGGAACAGGCCAAAGGCGATGATGAGTACGCCGCCGATGCGCGCCAACAGCGTACGGTGGCCGCTGAAAAAGCGGCCCAGGGCCGTGAAACCCAACCCCAACACAAAAAAGGCGAAGCTGACGCCCAGCACAAAGAACAGGGTATTGACCAATACTTTTTTGCGATCATAGCGGATCGTCCCATCCGGGTCAATGGTTTTGGTTCCCCCGGCCAGGTAGCCGATATACAGCGGCACCAGCGGGAGCACGCAGGGAGAAAAAAAGCTGAGAATCCCCTGAAGGAACACGGTCAGCACCGGAACGCTGGTTTCAATATCAAATCCCATAAAGGCCTCCTTTTGTTATCTGGTCTGTTATCCGGAACCGGATTAAACATGGATAGGTTCCGGACACGTGGGTTTCCGGCTTACGGTTTGTGCCGCCAGCGTGTCAACCGCACGATAAAATAGACATGAAGCGCCAGCAGCAGCCCGCTGGCAAGCAGCACCGGTTCCTCCAGGCGGGAACAGGCATAGGGGCTGAGCGCCTGGCCCAAAAAGCGGAGCATCGCCGCCCCATAGGCCAGTGCCGGGGCGGTATAAAAAAGGAATATCCCTTGTTTGTTCCGCAGCGCCGCGGCAACGCTTAAAAACAACACCGCAGCCGCCGTTCCGATGCCCGCCAAAACCAGTGTCAGACTGAGAAACGAATACACCATGCCGCCCCCCTATCGGAAACAGACGCTGCCAGCATAGGTCAGCAGCCAGAGGGCCAGCAGCACGCCGGCGGCCGCCAGCCAGCGGTCAAGCCGGGGTTTCATTATCTGCTCCTGTAAAAATCCGCCGGTCGATGTCCCGGATGGTGACACGTCCCATCCGCTCCCGGCAAAGGTCGTCGAGCTGGCCGCAGATATCGTCCATAATATCCGCCATCCCTGATGCGATCAGGCAGTCCATATCGCTGTCGCCGCTGTGCCAAGCGGCGGCGACAAACCGCGTGTCCAGCGCCTCCCCAATCTGACGCAGGGAAACCTCCGCCGGATCGAGAGTAAACCGGTAGCCGCCTTCGCTTCCCTCCCGCGTATCAACCAACCCCGCTTTTTTGAGTTTCGCCATAACCTTGCGCACCCGCGCGGGATGCGTGCAGATATTTTCCGCCAGCGCTTCGCTCGACTGGGTGGAGGCTTTATGGTTTAAATATACCAGGGCGTGCACCGCCACGCAAAATTCACCGTTCATAGTATCTCTCCCGTTCATACAATCTGTTACTTTTTAAGTTTCATATTATAATGCAATTATAATCGTTACAGTTTCATCTGTCAAGCAAAACTATTCAAATAAATTGGGGACGGATTCACGCCCCGACCACCTTGTAATTTTCCATATAATAGGATACAATACGGAAGGCATCAACATATGTCTAGATGACGCATCACTAATGGAGCAGGAGTGAACCCTATGTTAATGGAATCAAAGGATATGATTATCCTGCCTCTGCGGGATGCGCCGGAGCTTCTAGCACGCGCCGCGGCATGGTTTTCCAGTAAATGGGCCGTACCGGTGGAAGCTTATCAGGAAAGTATGCGCCGCAGCATCCGGCATCCGGCGGCTGTTCCGCAGTGGTATCTCATACTGGACGGCAACCGGTCCATTACAGCCGGCTGCGGCATGATTGAAAACGACTTCCACAAACGGCCCGATCTGACGCCCAACGTCTGTGCGGTTTACGTGGAGCCGGACTATCGCGGCCGCGGGCTGGCCCGCGCCCTGTTGGATTATGTTCGTCTGGACGCGTCCCGCCTCGGCTTGGATACCCTGTATTTACTGACGGACCACACCGCCTTTTACGAACGATGCGGATGGAGTTTCCTCTGCATGGCGGAGGACGACGAAGGCGGGCATGGACGTATGTACGCCGCGTCCGCCCTCACGAAACCGACCGCATCACTGCCGACTTGCGCCGCTTGCATGCCGGATAGGGGTATGATAAAATAATGTTGAGTCAGGCTCTGCATCTGACCATGACATACTATTACCGGTATAAACCGGAACCTGCATATACGTTTATCATTCAAGCCCACAGGAGGCCGCTATGAATCGCCACTATCACGCCCTGGAACTGGATAAAATACTGGAACTGCTGGCCGGACAAACCAATGGTCCCGATGCGGCGCAGGCCGCGCGGGAACTGCGTCCCGTGCCGGTGCTTACCGAAGTCAAACGGCTGCAGCAGGAAACCGCCGCCGCCTTTACCCTGATGGCCCGGTTCGGCAGCCCGTCCTTTGGCCAGCTGAAAAACATGTCTTCCGCGCTGCGGCGGGCCGAGGCCGGCTCCTCCCTGTCCATGCGGGAGCTGCTCGACGTGGCCGAAACGCTGCGGGGCATCCGTTCGCTGACCGAATGGCGCAGCCACTGCGAAGGGGTCAGCTGCATTTTGGATGACCGTTTCTCGGTGCTGGCCCCCAACAAATACCTGGAGGACAAAATAACGACATCGATTGTGTCGGAGGAACAGATGGCCGACAACGCCTCCCCCGCCCTGTCCGATATCCGCCGTAAAATCCGGGCTGCATCCCAACGGGTGCGGGAACAGATGGACCATATGATCCATTCCCCCGCCTACCAGAAATTTTTGCAGGACCCTATTGTGACCATCCGGGACGGCCGCTTTGTGGTGCCGGTCAAGGCGGAGCATCGCGGCGACGTACCGGGCCTGGTACACGATACTTCAGCCTCTGGCGCCACCCTGTTTGTGGAGCCGATGGGCGCGGTCAACGCCAACAATGAAATTAAAATGCTGACCGGGCAGGAGGAGGCGGAGATCGAGCGGATCCTGGCCGCCCTGTCCGCGGAAACCGGTCAGTTTGCCGGGGCGATTCTCGAGGATTACGCCATTGTCGTGGAACTCAATCTCATTTTCGCCAAAGCGAGGCTGGGGTACCAGATGAAAGGCGGCATGCCGGACATCACCGACGACGGCCATATTTATTTAAAGCAGGCCCGGCATCCGCTCATCGATCCACAGAAGGTGGTGCCGGTGGACGTGGAGCTGGGCGGCGCGTTTGATACGCTGGTCATTACCGGCCCCAACACCGGCGGCAAAACGGTCACCCTAAAAACCATTGGCCTGCTGACCCTGATGGCCATGTGCGGGCTGATGCCGCCGGTCAGCGACGGCAGCTCGCTGTCAGTTTTTAATGACGTACTGGCGGACATCGGCGACGAACAGTCCATCGAACAGTCGCTGTCCACCTTTTCGGCGCATATGACCAATCTGATCCGCATACTGGGCGAGGCCGGCCACGGCAGCCTGGTGCTGATGGATGAGCTGGGCGCGGGCACCGACCCGGTTGAAGGCGCGGCGCTGGCCATTGCCATCCTGGAACGCCTGCGGGAACAGGGCGCGCGGATCGCCGCCACCACCCACTATGCCGAACTCAAGGAATACGCCATCCATACCTCCGGCGTGGAAAACGGCAGCTGCGAATTTGACGTGGCGACCCTGCGGCCCACCTATCGGCTGTTGGTGGGCGTACCCGGCCGCTCCAACGCGTTCGCCATCTCCACCCGTTTGGGAATGGACGACGGCGTGGTAGAACGCGCGCGGGAGCTGGTGTCAGCGGAAAACCGCCGCATGGAGGATGTGGTGTCCCGTCTGGAGGAACAGCGCCAGCGGCTGGAACAGGAACTGGCCGATGCCCAGGCGGCCCGTTTATCTGCCCAAAACGCCGGACAGAAAGCACAGCAGCGAATGCAGGAACTACAAAAGCAGCGGGAACGTGAGCTGGAAAAAGCGCGCGCCGACGCGCGCCAGATTGTGGAGCGTGCCCGGCGGCAAGCCGAACAGCTGATGGATGAGCTGGACGCTTTGCGCAAACAGGCCAAATCCGCGCCGGCAGCGGCCACCGCCAAGAGCGAACTGCGCTCCCGGCTGCGGGAAATGGAGGAGGCCGCCGATCCGGTGGACCATCGCAAACCCGAAGCCTATCGCCTGCCCCGTCCCCTCAAAGCCGGCGACGAGGTGCGGATTGTGGATATCGACAAAACCGGCATGGTTACCGCGCCGGCCGATGCCTCGGGTTATGTGGAGGTGCAGGCCGGTATTATCCGCACCCGGGTTAAGGTGGATAATCTGCGGCTGCTGAGCGGGGCCGCCGCCAAGGGCAAGACCACGGTGGGCGGCAAGCGCACCCGCACCCTACCCTCCACCATTGACCGCGCCGTCACGGCGGAGATCGATTTGCGCGGCCAAATGACCGACGAGGGTATTTTAGAGCTCGACCGCTTCATCGATGACGCGGTGATGCAGAATACCGATCGCATTACCGTGATCCACGGCAAGGGCACCGGTGCGCTGCGGCAGGCGGTGCACCAGTTCCTGCGTTCCCATCCCTCGGTCAAAAGCTATCGGTTAGGGGTTTATGGCGAGGGTGAAAATGGCGTGACAATTGTGGAACTTAAATAACCGGCTTTTGACGGTTTATAAGGAGAATGACCATGGGCGACCATTACACGCATATAAACGCGGCCACCATTGACCAGTGGGTCGCAGACGGCTGGGAATGGGGACGGCCCATTGACCATGAAACCTTTATACGCGCGGTGCGGGGCGACTGGTCGGTTCTGCTGACACCGACAAGGCCTGTACCCCGCAGCTGGTTCTGCCCGATGGAGGGCGCCCGCATTCTTGGGCTAGCCTCCGGCGGCGGCCAGCAGATGCCGATTTTTGCAGCGTGCGGCGCGCACTGCACGGTGCTGGATTACTCTGAAAAGCAGCTTGACAGCGAGCGGGAGGTCGCAAAACGGGAGCATTATAATATCGATATCGTACGGGCGGATATGACACAGCCCCTTCCGTTTGCTGCGGACAGCTTCGATTTGATTTTCCATCCTGTGTCTAACTGTTATGTGGAGGATGTCCGCACCATTTGGAACGAGTGTTTCCGGGTGCTGAAACCCGGCGGGATCCTGTTGGCCGGACTGGATAACGGTCTCAACTTTGTGTTTGACGAGGACGAAACAGCCTTCCGTCATAAACTGCCCTATAATCCTTTAAAAGATAAAGCGCTATACGACGAATCCTTGAAAAAGGGCGATGGTGTGCAGTTTTCCCATACAATTGAGGAACAGATCGGCGGCCAATTGAAGGCCGGCTTCCTCTTGCAGGACATTTACCAGGATACCAACGGATCCGGCAACCTGCACGATTTTAACGTCCCCACATTTTTTGCCACCAGAGCCATGAAACCGGCGGTTTGACCGGATTACAGCGCCGCCCCGGTACGGACAGCCCGCACCGGGGCTTTTTGACCGTGTGGGCAGGAACGTCGGCTAAAATCCCTAAAAATACAGCCGGACTGTTTTCGTATTCCCCCGTTAATGCCAAAACGCAGACGCCTCCTTGCAATCCGCCCCACTGTGAGGTATACTGAAAAGGTTGAGAGAAATTTGTTAAAGAGGGTTGACTTATGTCGTATGACTATCTCTGGCACATTGCGCTGATTTTAATCAGCACCAAGATTTTAGGACTTATTACACAGAAATTCCAGATGCCGCAGGTGGTGGGCGCGCTGCTGGCCGGCTTGATTCTCGGCCCGGCCCTTTTGGGGTTTTTGAAACCTACCGATATGCTCACGCAGCTGGCGGAACTGGGCGTCATCGTCATCATGTTTTCAGCCGGCGCCGGCACCAGTTTAAAAGACCTTCGCAGCGCCGGCAAATCCGGTTTTCTGGTTGCCCTGATGGGTGTATTGGCCCCGCTGGTTATGGGCGCGCTGCTGGCCTTCGCCTTTAACCGCGGCGATCTGACGACCGGCGGCAACCAGCTGCTGCAGAACATTTTTATGGGCACCATCCTCACCGCCACGTCGGTGAGCATTACGGTGGAAACCTTGCAGGAAATGGGCAAGCTGCGTACCAAGGTGGGCAACACTATTTTGGCGGCGGCTATTATCGATGACGTGCTTGGCCTGGTCGCGTTGACCATCGTTACCAGCCTGGCCGGAGAAAATGTCAACGTGGCCCTGGTACTGCTGAAAATCGTCCTGTTCTTCATCTTTGTGGTGGCAGTCGGTTTTGTGGCTATCCGGTGCTTTAACTGGTATACCAAGCGCAAAGCGGACACCAACCTGCACCGCTATCCGGTGGCGGCGTTC
This sequence comes from uncultured Oscillospiraceae bacterium, assembly GCA_900552115.1. Lineage (GTDB taxonomy): Bacteria > Bacillota > Clostridia > Oscillospirales > Acutalibacteraceae > UMGS1474. Next base: position 33,724 of record URYP01000012.1, read on the forward strand.
GTCCTCTGCCTGGTGCTGGCGTTTCTGGCCGAACGGGTCTTCGGCGTGGCGGATATCATCGGTGCCTTTGCCGCTGGTCTGATTATAGGCAGCACCAGCAAGGGCAACTACATCTCCAGCAAATTCCAGCCGGTGCAGTACCTGTTTTTGACGCCGATTTTCTTCGCCAACATTGGCCTCAAGGTCACCCTGCCCTCCATGACGGTCTCCATTGTCGTATTTGCCGTGCTGATGGTGGTTGTCGCCGTCCTCTCCAAGCTGGTGGGTTGCGGACTGGGAGCCAAAATGTGCGGCTTTACCAACAAGGAAGCACTGCAGACCGGCTTCGGCATGGCCTGCCGGGGCGAGGTGGCGCTGATCGTCGCCAACAAGGGGTTGAGCCTGGGCCTGATGCCGGAGGCCTTTTTCGGACCGGTCATCATCACTGTGGTATGCTGCGCGGTGCTCACGCCGGTGCTTCTGAAGATATCCTTTAAAAATAAAACCGCCAATGCTTATGCCGATCTCGAAGCCAGCGCGTTGGCCGACCGGGTGGAGGAAAACGAGCAGCTCGATATCATTTCGGATAAGCTGCTGACAGAGAACCGTGAACTGCAGGAAAAAGGCGCTGCCGATCAACGGGATTGACAGCGTAGCTATTGTTTAAAAGTATAGAAGCCGGAGCGGAAACCCATTTTCCGCTCCGGCTCTTTCATTTCTGTAACAGCGCGGCTCATTCCCCTAGTCTCTTAACGCGGATAAAGAATAAAAAGCGCCCGGAAAAC
>URYP01000013.1 GCA_900552115.1 uncultured Oscillospiraceae bacterium
CAGGGCGCACGCAAAGGCTTCCCCTTCCAGCTGGCCGCTCACGGTGTCATTGTAAAGATACAAAACTGACAAATAAATATCAGTTTATAACGTTTTTCTTCGTCAATGCGTCGAGAAATTATCCTTTAAGCAGTACTTTTTTCAGATACTTTCCGGTATAAGAACCTTCGCATTCTGCAACCTGTTCCGGTGTGCCGGTCGCGATGATTTCGCCGCCCCGGTCACCGCCTTCTGGTCCCAGATCTATGATATAATCAGCAGTTTTGATGACATCCAGATTATGCTCGATGACAATAACCGTATTTCCCCCATCCACCAACTTCTGCAAAACCTCAATCAGCTGATGTACGTCAGCCGTATGAAGGCCGGTGGTCGGTTCATCCAGAATATAGACCGTCTTTCCGGTGGCCCTCTTGGAAAGCTCGGTGGCCAGCTTCACCCGCTGCGCCTCGCCGCCCGACAGGGTGGTGGCTGGCTGACCGATTTTGATATAGCCCAGTCCTACATCGTACAGGGTCTGCAGCTTACGGGCAATTTTCGGAATACTGGAGAAAAACTCGGTGCCTTCCTCTACGGTCATTTCCAGCACATCATAAATGCTTTTTCCCTTATATTTGACCTCCAGCGTCTCGCGGTTATAACGCCGCCCTTTGCAGACCTCACAGGGTACGTAAATGTCGGGAAGAAAATGCATTTCAATCTTAATAATTCCATCACCCTGGCACGCCTCGCAGCGGCCGCCCTTGACATTAAACGAGAACCGGCCGGAGGAGAAGCCGCGCATTTTGGCGTCCGCGGTGGACGCGTACAAGTCGCGGATGTCCTGGAATACACCGGTATACGTTGCCGGGTTCGAGCGGGGCGTACGCCCGATAGGCGCCTGGTTAATATCGATGACTTTATCCAGTTCATCGATTCCTTCAATGGAATGATGATGTCCCGCACGCGTACGCGCACCGTTCAAATCGCAGGCCAGTTTTTTATAAAGGATTTCGTTTACCAGCGACGACTTACCCGAACCCGACACACCGGTCACGCAGTTAAACGCGCCTAGTTTAAAAGATACGTCAATATTTTTAAGGTTATTTTCCTGCGCGCCGCGCACGGTCAGTCGTTTGCCGTTCCCGGGCCGTCTCTGCGCGGGAACAGGAATGCGCCGAGCACCGCTTAAATACTGTCCGGTAATTGATTCCTTACAATTGGTAATCCCCTTGGCCGGACCGGAATAGATCACATTTCCCCCATGGATGCCGGCGCCCGGGCCGATATCTACAATCCAGTCCGCCGCCCGCATGGTATCCTCGTCATGCTCCACGACAATCAGCGTATTGCCGAGATCCCGCAGCCGCTGAAGTGTTGCCAGCAGCTTGTCGTTATCCCGTTGGTGGAGGCCGATGCTGGGTTCATCCAGAATATACAGCACCCCCATCAAATACGAACCGATCTGCGTAGCCAGACGAATCCGCTGGCTTTCGCCGCCTGACAGGCTGCCGGCCATGCGGGATAAATGCAGGTAATCCAGACCGACGCTCTGCAAAAAGCCCAGGCGTTCATTGATCTCTTTAATAATCCGGTCACCGATCATATGCTCTCGTTCGGTCAGGGAAAGGGACTTCATAAAGGCCAGCGCATCGGTGACCGACAAATCGGACACCTCCGCAATGTTTTTCCCCCCTACCGTCACGGCAAGAATCTCCGGTTTCAGCCGCTGACCGTGACACTCCGGGCAGGGCACCTGGCTCATGTAGGATTCCAGTTCCTCCTTCATCCAGGAACTCTGAGTCTCTTTATAACGCCGCTCCAGGTTGTTGACCACGCCTTCAAAATCCGTATAGTATTCGCCGTTTCCATATTCACTGCGGCGAATCATTTTGACTTTTTCGCCCTTGGTGCCGTATAGCAGGATATCGACGATTTCCGGTGGCAGCTTGTCTATGGGCGTATCCAGTGAGAATCCGTAATGGGCCGCCAGGCCTTCGTAATACATCTGGGCAATGGTGCCGCCGTCCACATAGCTCCAGCCGCTGGCCCGAATGGCGCCCTCGCGGATCGACAGATGGCGGTTTCCAATAATGATATCCGGGTCCATGGACATAAAAATACCCAGGCCGGTACACTTGGGACAGGCTCCGTAGGGATTGTTGAAGGAAAACATGCGGGGCGAAAGCTCCTCCATGCTGATGTCGTGCTCCGGACAAGCGTAATTCTGGGAAAAGGTCATTTCCTCGCCCCCGACGACATCCACCGACAGCAGCCCTCCGGACAGAGCGGTTGCCGTTTCCACCGAATCGGCCAGCCGGCCTTTCATATCCTCCCGCACCACCAGACGGTCAACCACAATTTCAATGGTATGCTTTTTATTTTTCACCAGTTTAATGGGTTCCGACAAATCCATAATTTCGCCGTCGACCCGCACACGGACATAGCCGGATTTGCGAGCCGATTCGAATTCCTTGGCATACTCGCCCTTGCGTCCCCGCACGACTGGGGCAAGCAGCTGGATGCGAGTTCCCTCCGGCAATTCCATGACTTTATCCACAATCTGATCCACCGTCTGCTGCTTAATTTCGCGGCCGCAAACCGGGCAGTGCGGAATACCGATGCGCGCATACAGCAGACGCAGATAGTCGTGGATTTCCGTTACCGTTCCCACCGTGGAACGGGGATTGCGCGAGGTGGTCTTCTGATCGATTGAGATAGCCGGAGACAATCCCTCGATATAATCGACCTCCGGTTTTTCCATCTGTCCCAAAAACTGGCGTGCATAAGACGACAGGCTTTCCACGTAACGCCGCTGCCCCTCGGCATAAATAGTGTCAAAGGCGAGCGACGACTTACCGGAACCGGACAATCCGGTGAATACCACCAGTTTGTCCCGCGGAATAGTCACGTCGATATCCTTGAGATTGTGCTCCCGGGCGCCCTTGACAACGATATGTGTATTGGACATGGTTTCAAATTCCTTTCTATCGGGTCTTTCGCCGATCAGGATTCCTTCAGCTTGGCGATCTTATCCCTCAGATATGCCGCATGCTCGAACTCCAGCAGCTGTGCGGCCGCCCGCATTTCCTTAGTCAGCTTCTCAATCTCCATTTGTTTCTCAATACGCGTGAGCTGTTTGCCCGGCCGTTTTTTGTCCTCGCGGGTGGTAATTTCCAGCACGTTGCGTACATCCTTGACAATGGTTTGGGGAGTGATACCGTGCTCCTCATTATATTTCATCTGAATCGCCCGCCGGCGATTGGTTTCGCGGATGGCGTTTTCCATGGAAGGGGTCACCTGATCAGCATACATAATCACCTCTCCGCCGGCGTTGCGGGCCGCGCGGCCGATCGTCTGAACCAGCGATGTCTCCGAGCGCAAGAAGCCCTCTTTATCCGCGTCCAGAATCGCCACCAGCGACACTTCCGGAATATCCAGTCCCTCTCGAAGCAGGTTGATGCCAACCAGGACATCAAATTCGCCCAGCCGCAGGTCACGGATAATCTCCATGCGTTCCATGGTATCGATATCATGGTGCATATACCGTACTTTAATACCCGCATTCTCAAAATAACTGGTCAAATCCTCCGCCATCTTTTTGGTCAGGGTGGTAACAAGCACCCGTTCCTTCCGCTGCGACCGAACACGGATTTCTTCCATCAGGTCGTCGATCTGCCCTTCCACCGGCTTTACTGTCACTTCGGGATCTACCAAACCGGTGGGACGGATGACCTGCTCCACAATTTGGGCACTGTGCTGCCGTTCCCATTCCCCCGGCGTGGCGCTGACATAGACAGCCTGATTTACATGGCCGTAGAATTCGTCAAAGTTCAGCGGACGGTTGTCATACGCACTGGGGAGGCGGAACCCATAATCAATCAGATTCTTTTTGCGGGCATAGTCACCGCCGAACATCCCCCGCACCTGCGGCAGCATGACATGGGACTCGTCCACAAACAGCAGATAATCGTCCGGGAAATAATCGAGAAGCGTGCAGGGCATGGATCCCGGCTCACGGCCGGACAAAACGCGTGAATAATTTTCTATTCCTTTGCAGACGCCAATTTCCCGCAGCATTTCCATATCATATCGCGTACGCTGCAGGATGCGCTGCGCTTCCAAAAGTTTGCCCTCGCTTTTAAAATACTCCACCCGTTCCAGCATTTCCCGTTCAATGTCGGCAATAGCGCCCTGCATTTTATCCGGTGGCACGATATAATGGGAAGCCGGATAAATAGCCACGTGGCTGATCACGCCCTTGACCTCGCCGGTCAGCGGATTAATCTCGCTGATACGGTCGATTTCATCTCCAAAAAACTCGACTCGGATCACGGTTTCCCCGGCATACGCCGGATAGATTTCCACCACGTCTCCCCTGACCCGGAATTTATTGCGGACAAAATTGATATCGTTGCGCTCATATTGCAGATCCACCAGCTTGCCAAGCAGCTCATCCCGCGGCTTCTCCATCCCCTGGCGCAGGGATATCACCATGCTGCGATAGTCAATAGGATCGCCCAAGGAGTAAATGCAGGATACACTGGCAACGATGATAACGTCTCGCCGCTCGGACAGCGCCGACGTCGCCGAATGCCGAAGCTTATCAATTTCATCGTTGATAGCCGAATCCTTTTCAATGTAGGTATCCGTCGTGGCGATATACGCTTCCGGCTGATAATAATCGTAATAGGATACAAAGTATTCGACGGCGTTATGCGGAAAAAACTCGCGGAACTCCGTACATAATTGCGCCGCCAGCGTTTTGTTATGGGCAAGCACCAGGGTCGGTCTTTGTACCTGCTCAATAATATTGGCCATGGTAAATGTTTTACCGGAGCCCGTAACCCCCAGCAGCGTCTGTTCCTTATCCCCCTTTTTAATACCGTCAACCAGCTGGGCAATGGCTTCCGGCTGGTCTCCCGTTGGCTTGTAGGGCGCGACTAATTCGAACCGGCCCTGCTCATTTTGTTCACTCATTGATTCATTCTCCCACAAAACGTGCAAAATGTTATATAAACGGATAAAACGCAAGCACATCAAGAACGAATGTTCTAGCCCTTATATTACAACAGTTAACCACATATGTCAACCGATAAATTATAGCACAAATAGACCTTGCTTTCAATTTAGACAACTTATTTATTTGGCTGTAATTTCTGGCAGAAGAATTCCTTACCCATGTTATTCTCGTGACGGCAATTAGATAAATAGACAAGGGGCGCTTTGTTGCCCCTTGTCTATTTATCTATCTTCAAATATTAAGCGCATACCGTTTTTGTGCCTGGACAGCCGCCGGATTCCGGCTTTTTCACAACGATTTCCCCTTGGGCCATGTGATCATCCATTATGATTTTACCAACCGCAGGAACGCATATTTTACCGGACAACGGATTTTTAATACTATCGATCGGGGTTAGAATGGTGGCATAAACATCGGACTTTTCAAAAGAAAAATCGGCGTCTATCATTTTACAGTCAATTAATGTCAGGTTTTTGCAGTAGCACAGCGGCTGGGTGCCGGAAATGGTGCAATTAATCAGTGTCAGTCCATCCGAATACCACGCCAGATATTCACCTTTTACCAAACAGTTTTTAACCGTCACATTTCGGGAGTGCCAGAAAGCATCCTTAGTATCGAAGACACAGTTTTCAAATAAGGCGTCTTCCACGTACTGAAACGAGTATTTACCTTTAAACCGGACATCCGTAAAAGATAAATTTTTGGAGCGCATCATAAAATACTCGCTTTCTGCCGTGCAGCGGCTCATCCGCATCTGCTCGACCGACCAGCCAAATTCGGGCGACAGGATATCACAGTCTTCCATGACGACATTATGGCATTCCCGCAGCGCCTTGATTCCATGCAACTTGGTTCCGGCAACCTCAACCTGGTCGGAGTACCACAAGGCTGCGCGACAATGGGGCGTTAACTCTGAATCTTTAATTTTTAAGCCTTGATTATGCCAGAACGGATAGCGAAGATTGAATAGGCAGTGATAGATTTCGATATTGGCGCACTCTTTCAGCGCACTTTCGCCGTCCGCCGGACCATCAAAAACGCAATTTTTTATAAGGGTATGCTGGCTGCCGTACAAAGCCCGTTCCTTATCAAACGTCTGATTTTGAATTGATTTCATAAGTAATCTCCTTACTAAAAGAGCTCGGCTTGGAAGCCGAAACCGCAAGATCTACTTTTATGTATGGCTTTATTATAATAAACTAAGGGAATAATAGCAAATATTTTAGGGCGGCTTGTAGACGGTTATGATATGAACCTGTCTGTGAAAGCAGTTCTTGCCTTTACGCAATAAATAAGATATAATGTGATCAAGTTCAGGCCTCGACTTGGTTAGGAGAATAGCTATGAAACATACGGATGCTGCCATACTGGAATCGATTCCTTCAAAAGGCATGAGCGATGGAGGCCGTATTCTGGCCGATACGCTTCCTGTCTGCATACTCTGTTTCCGTCTGGATGAGGATTGTTCCGTTTTATGGGGCAACACGTCCTTCTATCGTCATACAGGCTATTCCATAGCGGAATTTTCCCTGTATTTTAAAACACTGCGTCAATTTTATTACGAGTTTTCGGGGGATTTCGCTTTTATGCAGAGCAAATTGCATTCTGCTTGGAAGGCGGGTCAAAGCGACACATCGTTTTCCCTCCGCCTGCCTTCCAAATACGACAGCCGACGCTGGGTACGTTTTTCGGCCTCTATTCTCAAAGATACCCAGGAATCCCCTCTTATACAAGCCGTTTTAACCGATATCAGCGACATGTTGGATCAATACGATCAAAAAAGCCGTCAATGTGAGGAAAAGACCCGCAATTTCGAGTTTATGATGGACGAATACATGGGCAACGTGTATATCAGCGACATGGAAACCTATGATCTATTGTATTTAAATAAACCCGCCTGTGATACTATCGGTCTCCCTCCTGAAAAAATGCTGGGACGGAAATGCTATGAGGTCATCCAAGGCCGGACCTCCCCCTGCCCTTTTTGCACCAACGACCGGCTCTGCGAGGATGCCTTTTACGAGTGGGAATTTTTTAATCCCAAACTTGACCGGACGTTCATGATTAAAAATCGCGTAGTAAACTGGAAGGGCCGCCGAGCCCGTATCGAACTGTCTCATGACAATTACAGCCTGGAATACCAACTGGCAAAAAAAGACCGCGAACGGGAAGCGATTCTCCGTACCATTCCCGGCGGGTTCACGCGGCTGGACGCACGGGATATGAGTACGATTCTGTGGCACGGCGGCGGTTTTTTATCGCTGATCGGGTATACGCAGGAACAGTTCGAAAAAGAGCTGCATTCTCAGTGTAGCTATATTGATCCGGACGATATGACAAGGATTCTTGAAATTGCCCAGAAAGCAAAAATAACTGGTGAAAATGCCATTATGGAAGCGCATATTACCACCCGCAGCGGAAAAAAGAAAATATTGACGATTACACTGAGCTATGTCAGCAAAGAAGACAGTTGGGACGGTATACCCTCCTTCTACAGCGTGGGAATTGACGTGACCCGGGAACGCGAGGAACAGGAGTTACAGCGGCATGCTTTGGAGGACGCTTATCAGGCGGCCCGTGTGGCCAGCGATGCAAAAACAAACTTTTTATCCTCCATGTCGCATGATATCCGCACGCCAATGAATGCCATTATGGGGATGACAGCCATTGCGCAAACCAATTTACATACGCCTGAAAAGGTGAGCGATTGTCTCAACCAGATTAATGTTTCCAGCCGGCATCTGCTCAGCCTGATCAATGAAGTGCTGGATATGTCCAAAATTGAAAGCGGAAAGATCAATCTTATGCCGGAAGACGTGGATTTACCGGATTTGATGCAGGATGTCATGAATATGTGCCGGCCCCTGATCGCGGCCAAACATCAGGAACTGCGGATAAGCGCCGGCCGCGTGCAGCATGAAAAAATTGTGGCGGATGGGGACCGCCTACAGCAGGTGTTTATGAACTTACTTTCCAATGCCGTAAAATACACCCCCGAGGGCGGCGTTATCTCCTTGAGAATAAATGAATTTGATTCTCCGATTCCTACCCGCGGACAGTTCGAGTTCATATTTACCGATAATGGGATTGGTATGTCGGACGAGTACATCCCCCATATTTTTGAACCGTTCTCACGTGCCGAAGACTCGCGTATCAGTAAAGTGCAGGGCACGGGATTGGGTATGGCCATTACGGATAATATTGTCCGCATGATGAACGGCAGCATTCAGGTAAAAAGCAAGCTGGGCCAGGGCAGCCAGTTCACCGTTGCCATTCCGCTTGGGCTGCGCGCTGACGACGAAATCTGCGAAAATGAATTGGTCGGCAATCCCGTATTGGTCGTAGACGACGACCAAATCGTCTGCGAAAACGCCACTGCCCTGCTGGATGAGCTGGGGATGCGGGGGTACTGGGTTTTATCCGGTGCGCAAGCCGTCCGGCGTGTGGAGGAAGCTCATCGAGCCGGCGATGATTTTTTTGCGGTTATCCTGGACTGGAGAATGCCGGACATGAATGGGCTGGATACCCTAAAGGCTATTCGCCAAAAGCTGGACGAGAATGTTCCTATTATAATTATTTCCGCATACGATTACTCCGAAATTGAAGACGAATTTATCCGCGCCGGGGCCGATGCGTTTATCACCAAACCCCTGTTTAAATCCAAAATGCTGCACGTTCTTCAGACGTTCTGCTCCAGCCATAAGCAGGAAGCCTCGACGCCGATGCCTGAGAAAAATCATACCGCACTAAACGGAAAACGAGTGCTGTTAGCGGAGGATAACGATTTAAACAGGGAAATCGCCGTTGAACTTCTTCAAATGAACGGTCTGGTTGTAGATGCTGTAGAAAACGGTGAGCGGGCCGTCGAGGTTTTTAAAAAATCCTCTTCTGGTACATACGCCGCCGTCCTAATGGATATTCAGATGCCGGTTTTGAACGGGTATGATGCCACCTCGGTCATCCGCGCGTTGCCCCGGTCTGACGCACATACCATACCAATCATCGCCCTGACGGCCAACGCCTTTGCTTCAGATGTGGGGAAATCCCGCAGCGCCGGCATGAACGATCATATTTCCAAACCAATGGACGTGGAACGGTTATTGGACGTACTGCAGAAGTGGATGGCCTAACGTCTATCTTCCTGGTATAAAAAGGGATTCCAAACGGGTCGTTTGGAATCCCTTTTTGTGATTTTTGTGGCAATTATGGAATTTCACTCCTATTACAGGTATAATATATGCCGTAACAGAGGTGATAGTATGTCAGCTAGCCAGGAAAAATTGATATACAGAAGTCTGGCCACTCAAATTCAACTGGGATTCTTTGACGATGGAGAACGCTTCCCTTCCGCGCAGGAAATCGCTATGAGGCATCGAGTTTCCTACTGCCCGGCCCAGCGAGCCCTCAAAGCGCTTGAGAAAGATGGACTTATAAAGCTTTGCCGTGGAAGACAGACGACCATTTTGTCCAAACCCTATGAAAACTATTTGGCAAGTCCCTTGTTTACGGAACGCCTTACGGCATTGGCTGATCTTAACAAAAGTCTGGAAATGATCTCGCCGTCCCTTTGCAGCCAGGCGATTGCCCATATTGATCTTAACCAGCTTTCGGATCCACCCGATGTTGAGCATCCGATGAAATGGCTCCACTGGTTCCTCAGTCGATCTTTGCAGGAGTTGGGCAGCCGAACAGTCATGAGCCTTTATTATGACATCGGGGAATTTGTGGAAAGTGCGTACGCGGATATCCTTTATACGGAGTATGGAGATTTCAACCAGCTTGTATCCTACTGTGCGCAATTGTGGCATAGTCTCCAGCATATGGATCGCATTACTGCCGTACAATGTATGGAAACCATCGGTAAACATTTTTTCTTATCCATGGATATGTATTTTCAGTCGGCTGTAAACTCTATCGGCGACACTACGCAACGTCCTTTTATCTGGGAGCCGCACAAAGGACGGACGCGATATTGTGATACCATCGCCATTGACCTTGTCTGTAAAATCAAACAGGGTATGTATCCCATAGGTACGCTTTTACCGGGCAGCGCGGTACTGGCGGATATATATCACGTTTCGGAAATAACCATACGGCGGACCATTGCTTTACTGAACCGTTTAGGCATAGCAAAAAACATGAACGGTATAGGAACTCGGATTGTATCTTCGGGGACCGAAACCAATTTAATACATCTCAGGGAACTCATGCTGGACGAGAATTTGCGGACATGTCTGGAGGCGTTACAACTGGTGGCCATTACCTGTGAGCGTGTGGTGCAGTGTACCTTTCCCTATTTGACCGGAGAATCGTTAGCCGATCTTCACCAGTCCATCTGTTTAAAAGATCCCCTGGCGGCGGTCGTTTCCACAATCAGCGCCAGTTTACAAGCCATTACCCGCTGTTGCCCCCTGAAAATGGTGCGGGAGATTTATGAAAAATCAACTCTTTTATTACTTAACGGTAGTATTCTGAGGCTGGATAAAATTTATTGTTGCTTAATTCCCAACTGGCCTGCATTTTCCCAAGAGCTTTTACAGAGTTTGGAAAAGAATGACGCTGCTTCTTTTGCGCAATCCCTCCGCCGTTTGTTCGTGGCAAATTTTGTGCAGTTGAAACAGGCTCTCGTCAATGCGAGGATCACCGAAGCAGACGATGTCAAACAGCCGTTATCCATCTAAAAAAGAGAAACCCCCTTCGCCTTAGGGCGGAGGGGTTCTTATTTCTCCATATATGGATCCGTACATTTGCGCCGGCATGTATCCATTATCTTATTTCCAGTATTCTTGCAGAGTGGTATACAATATATTCGTATCAATGGGCTTGGAAATGTGAGCATTCATACCCGCATCCAAAGCCGCTGCAACATCCTCTTCAAACGCGTTGGCGGTCATGGCAATAATCGGAATCGATTTTGCCTGCGGATGCGCACTGGATCGGATCGCCCTAGCGGCCTCGTATCCATCCATCACTGGCATCTGGATATCCATGAGTATTATATCATAGTACCCCTTATCGGCGCCGGCAAAACGCTCCAGCGCCTGACGGCCATCCATTACCGCATCCACCCGTGCGCCTGCCATTTTCAGCAGTTCAGCAGCAATTTCCAGGTTCAGGTCGTTATCCTCGGCCAACAGGATGCAGCGGCCTGAAAAGTTAAAATGTTCCGCCGGATTTCCAGTTGTATCTGGAATCATTTTTTGCCCGGTGGCATCCATGAGCGTATTGTAAAGGGATGAGGCAAAAAAGGGTTTGGTGAGAAAACGATTTACGCCCGCTTCCCGGGCGGCCTCTTCAATATCGGCGTAGTCATAGGCGGTTATAATAATAATCAGGGTATCCGGCCCGACGATGGAGCGTACCTGTCTGGCGGTTTCAATACCGTTCATATCGGGCATTTTCCAGTCTATCAAGCAGACATCATAATCCTCGCCAGCCTCATGTGTCCGGCGGATCTCTTCAATCGTTTCTTGACCGCTTAACACCCATCTGGCCTCTATGCCAAATTTGTGCATCAGCAGAGAGGCGTACAAACACGCGTCCCGGTCATTATCGCCTACCAGTACTTTCAATGCGTTCAGCGAAGGAAATTTTGATGTACCGCAAGGTTTGACCGACCGGAAAGGCAATTCCACTGTAAAAACCGTTCCTTCTCCCAGCTTACTGTTAACCGAGATGGTGCCGCCCAGCAAGGTCACCAGGTTTTTTGTAATAGGCATTCCCAGTCCTGTGCCGCCAATCCGGGCTCCTCCGGCAACAGGCTCCTGTTCAAAGGGGAGGTAGAGATGTTCCAGAAAATTTTCACTCATGCCCCGCCCGGTATCGCTAACTGTAAAGCGCAGCCTCACGCCGCTCCTTTTGCAGCTGAGCTGTTTAACCTCCAGTCGGACCCGGCCGCCTTCCGGCGTAAATTTTACCGCATTGGAGAGCAGGTTGAGTAAAATCTGATTCACCCTCATAGAATCCCCAATCAGTTCTTCCTCCAGAACTCCCTGGATAGATTCGCTGAACTCCAGCCCCCGTGTCTTCGCCTGCGGATGTATAATGGCCGTAACCGATTCCAAAAGCCGCTGTAAACTAAACGGTTCACTGGTTACCATCAGCTTGCCATCCTCAATTTTAGACATATCCAGAATATCGTTAATTAAAGACAGCAGGTGTTTGGAGGAATAACTGATTTTTTCTAAACAATCCTCCAGGCGGGCCGTATCCCCCATATGCGCCGCAGCAATGGTAGTCATGCCGATGATCGCATTCATTGGCGTGCGGATCTCGTGCGACATGCGCGATAAAAAGTCGGACTTGGCCCGGTTGGCGTGTTCCGCCGACTGCAGCGCGTCCCGCAGTTGCTGCGCCTGCGCTTCCAGTTTTTTCTGCATCTCCCGCAGGTCTGTGAGATCTGTTACATCTATGTAGATTAAAAGATACACCGGATCTCCATTGATCCAATCCACGCAGTCCCCGTTGATCTGCATCCAGGCCACCTGCCCCTCCCGGTTCTGCAGCTTGGCTAGGAAATGGACATGCTGGCCGGCTTTGACACGCTCCATCTGAGACTGGATGGCCTCCCGGTTACTCTCCACATTCAGCCGCATAATTGAATTGCTTATATCACAGCCATCGTTCATGCCGAAAAAGGAGGCAAACTGGTCGTTGGCTTCCAGCAATTGAATATTAAGATTTTCTCGGATTAAAAATTTAGCTACAAATCCAGGAATGTTATTGAAAGTGATGGACTGCGTCGTCTGCATGTCAACGAGGTCGTTGATGTCGGTAATCACCGTATAAGCAATCGGGCGGTCGTCAACCGGATCTTTGGTAAAAATCCCATTCATCCTCACCCATACGTGCCCCCCGCCTTTGATCGGCATCCGGGTAATTACGCTATATCCCGGATGATCGTTTTCCAGGGCCTCCATGGTTGCGTTCCGTATCCGTTCCAGTTCATCTTCATAGTGATGGTACCGATAATAGATATCCGGACGATTATGAAAGGTATCTACATATTCCTCCTTGGAATAGCGAATCAACTGGTAATAAAAGTCGTTGCTCCATATCATGGTAAAATACTCATCCAGCAGGTGCTTGCTGACGCTGACCTGCATTGAACTCATCAGCATGTCATAATCACGGTCCACTATATTCAGCAGCGATTCGCTTTGCTGCTCATCCATTTAAAGCTCCCCTTTCCAGGACACCGCAGGTTTTATAACGCGTGATATCATGACACGCCAAGAGGCAAGCCTCCTGGTCTCCCCAGCGTATCAAGCTTGCATCGGCTAATGACCATATGTCTAAAACAGGATTATATACTTCCAACGTACGATTTACTAGCAGGCGAATGTCTTTAGCAGGGCATCGTTCACAAGGCGCCTGCCTGTGAAAAAACACCTCATAACAGCGTTTGCCCGTGCAGGCATCCGGAACCGTGTTCATTGTTTTCGCGTTGATATACCGCAGTGCGTAGCTGTCCGGGTCAATCACATAAATCCAGGAATTCTGATTATCCAAAACCATCCTCAGATTGCGAGCCGCCTCTTCTGCCCGCTCCTGTGCTCTTTTCTTTAAAAGGAAGGTTGACAGGAATTCTGCAATAAATGTCAAGGCGTCTATCTGGTTCTGTGTCCACAACCGTTGTATCGAACAGTCGTCGAATCCAACAAAACCAACAAATTTATGCCCGTCCCGAACGGCGCACTGCAAAACAGAGCGGATTCCCTGCCGTGAAAGCAGCTCGTATTGCTCCTCTGGGAGAGCAGAAATATCCGGGCAATAAAATATTCCGTTTTCAGTAAAATTATCCTGGTAACCGCTTCCCAGGTCTTTGTATAGAACACGCTGCAAATTGTCCTTTTCAGGCTGAACGCCTTCATTGCACCATTCAAACGTATTGCTGCTATAAGTGCCGTCCTGCGAATCCTCAAAAATGTAAACCCGGCTCACATTATAGCGCCGGCCAACCATCTCCAGAATTGCATTAACCGTCGATTCCACATTCCCGGATTCATAAAGCTTCTGAAATGCCTGTGGCACAATGCTGTCGATATTGAAATCTTCCGTATCATCCGACTCTATGCGTGTACCTGCAGCCAAAGCCAGATCCGGGTTTTGTCCAAAGGTTTTGGCCATCGATGCATCATCATAAACTGCCAGGCTGTCTTTACCATGCAGCTTGGCGTAATACAGCGCCCGGTCAGACCGCTCAAATAATGTCTCGAAGGTGGATCCATCCTTCGGGCAGCAGGAGATGCCAATACTGCAGGTCAACTGAGAACCGCGGGATTCACTGGTACAAACACCGCGTACGGCTTCAATGGTTTTGTAGGCTTGTTCCTTAAGAAATTTATCATCTGCCTCGCCAGACAAAAATATCAGGAACTCGTCTCCTCCAAAGCGGGAAACTATTCCTCCCAATCCAAACAAGGTTTTGAGGCGGGATGCCACCTCAGCCAACACAGCATCCCCGTACATGTGCCCCTGCTTATCGTTGATCTGCTTAAAGTTGTCCAAATCGATGATCAGCATGATAAAGGGATCTGTCTCCATGCGTCGTTCCAACCGGCGCTGTATCTTTTCCCGGGCCGTAGCCTTATTGTACAGGCGCGTCAGTACATCCTGTTTCGCCTTATCCGCCAGCTCCTGGATGCGGCGTTTTTCCGCATCAATATCTAAAATAACCCCTACCACTCGTACTGGTTTTTTGGCACTGTCAAACTGTGTCGTCATACGGACGCGGCACCATAGATACTTGCCATCCGCGTTGGCAATCCGCAATTCAATCTCCCCGTATGAGGCTCCTGCCTGAATGTCCTGAATAAGCTCCATTAAAGGAGCGATATCTTCAGGGAACAGATGCGATACGGTTTTCATCTTTGAAATAAATTGTTCAGAGAGCGGTTTATAACCAAACTTTTTCTCCCAATTGGGGGAATACAACACGGTTTCGGTTTCAAGGTCTCCCTCAAACAAAATATCATTAGTCTGATCCTGAATGATTTGATAACGCTCCATGGTCAACCGCAGTTCTTCCTGTGCCTGCTTAATTTGGGTAATATCGGTTAAAACGGCATTTAAATGCTGTTGACCGTCCGCCCCCTCCGCCAGCCGGCACTTATCCAACACCCAAACGGAGTGGCCGTCTTTTGTCAGCACCCGGTATTCCAGCTCCTGTGCACTGCCAACGGATAACTGGTCCAGAAAACGACGGCGCACGGCCATCCGGTCATCTGGATGGATCATTTCTATAAAGCGGTTGCCAAACCGATCGGCAATTTCCTTTTGCCCATATCCGAACAGGGTGACAAAACCATCGTTTATATAGGTAATGGTAAACCAGCGATCATTCAGGCATTGCATGATTCCTGCCAGTACATCCTGTGTAATGCCGATATCAGCAACGGGAGCCTTTGTCGATTCGGACAAGGGAATCTGTTTCCAGATAATCAACGCCTTATGGCACTGAGGCCGGTCGATATCGACGCGCAGAATAGTCGCTTCATACCAAATATATTCTCCCGTAGTCCGGTGCAGTACCCGGTAAGAGCGGGATCGCTTGATCAGTCCACGCCGGAAAAAATCCTCTATATAATTATCTATAGTATCCTGCGCAGCCGGCTTATCGTCTGGATGTACACAGCACTCTGTGAAAACGCGGAAAGATTCCTCAAAAGTACTGCCGGAGCGCAGAGCTTCAAAATCCTCATTATGCTGATACACCAGATGATAAACACCGCTGTCCATATCCACCTCCATAACGGTGGATTCTGTATACCGCAGCATGGTAAAATATTTCATCTGGCCAAGCTCCAGCGGATTCTCCGCTCCGGTTTTCGGTGTCAGAACAGATGAGGACATCTGGGCATGATCAGCTTTGGGTATATACCCATCCGCATATTCAAACGTTAGATTAAAAAATTGTTCCCGTACATTTTTTAAGCATTCCAACAGTTTAGGAGAAAACAGCCCACATTCACCATTCAGGATCATATTGAGAGCCTGCTGCGGAGGAAGAGCTTTTTTATAGACCCGGTCCGTAGTCAACGCATCAAAAGCATCCGCAATACCAACGGCCTGCGCATATACGGGTGTATTGTCACCTCTGAGGCCTTCCGGATACCCATTTCCGTCCCACCGTTCATGATGGTATCGACAAATGTTAAAAGCGTACCGCAAATATTCCTCATCGCCCATACGGTCGAGTCCGGATAATATTTCGCAGCCCTTTACCGTATGTGTTTTCATAATTTCAAATTCTTCCGCCGTCAGGCAACCGGGTTTATTGAGGATTGTGTCCGGTATGGATATTTTTCCAATATCGTGGAGAGAGGCCGCTTCCGCAATAACCCCTATACTCCGTTCATTTAGTTCATATTCCGGGCAGCAGCGGGCGACATCCTGAAGCAACACCTTGGTAAACATGCGTATACGCAGAACATGCTGCCCGGTTTCAGCACTACGGTGTTCAATTACAGAGGATAGCGTGTCCATTATAACATCGCGGGATTCACGCAATTTAATTGCCTGCTCCTCCACCATTTCTTCCAGCTGGGATTTATGCCGGTTCAAATCAATCACATTTTGAACTCTCCGCCGCACTAAGTAGGGTTCAAAAGGCTTTATAATAATATCGGCCGCGCCCAGGTCAAATGCGCGGACTTCATTTTCCGTCGAGTCTTCTGATGTAATGACAATGACGGGAACATTAACCGACAGGCCGTTCTGCGACATCTCCGTCATCACCTGATATCCATCCTTAACCGGCATAATCAAGTCTAGGAGAACAGCGGCCAAGGTTTTGCGGTACTGACGAATCAGCATTAAAGCCTGTTCCCCGTTTTCCGCCTCGAGCAAATTGTAATCCCGCTCAAACAGTCCGCGCAGGATCGCGCGGTTCATTTCTACATCGTCCACGATTAACAGGGTGTCCCGCTTCATCTGAACGTCACTCCTATCTGTCCATAATTCGCCAACCCATCGGCCACGTTCAGATACTTACGCCTGTCCCAAATCGCCGCGAAAGAACCAGCCGCACGCCTTTGTACGAAACCAACCCCAAAACGGCAAACTGAAAACGCCATGATAATGCAACCTAAAGCCATCAGTATGTCAAAGTGACTTCGGCAAATGCTCTATCAGCATATCGATAAATTCATCACGCGCCTTTGTATCGTATATATCCACACCACTGTAAAGCTGGAACGCTTTGGGAGCGATCGCGGCCAGCTGGAGTGGCTGAATAATCTGCAACGCTAAAATCCGCAGGGCAATGTCCTGCTTTCTGCCCTTGTAAAAATCGCCTAGAATAGGCATCAGATAGAGGGGCGCCAGCATATCTCCATTCAGTATCTCCTGAGTCAGAATAAAGCGTGTGCTATTTTCCTGATCTTCCGAAATTAAAAACAGTGATTTTAGAACGTGTTTTAACCGGTCTGCCGGCTCCTCATACTTTTCTGCGGCTTTCTCAATTGCATCCTCCATCCGCTGGATTACGGCGCTTTTAGTCGCATCCAACAGCAACTTCGCCTTTGAACCGAAATGATAGTTAATTGACCCAATACTGACGCCGGCGCGCTGCGCAATACGCCTGACGGTTATTTTTTCCACTTCCAGTTCTTCCAGCACCAGGTCCATGGCCGTATTGATCAAGCGCTCCCGGACATCCTGGCCGCTGATCGAAGACGTGTCCTTTTCATTATACGTCACTGATTTACACCTCTCCACAAACTGACTAGAGCTCTCCTTTACTGAACATGATTTGAACATGTTCAGCATACGCGTAATATAACCGCCTGTCAAGACACAAGTTTGTTCAGGCGGGCCTCACCCCAGCCGTCCTTTTCCTGTGTAAGCCAGGCGGTTGCCAACCGCTGATAATTCCCCTGTCCGATGAAAACGACTGCGCATATACCCGTTACAACTCTGACCGATTTTTAATTGTACGGTATAACACGTCATACAAATAGTTTGTATCCAAGGGCTTGGGAATAAAACCATTCATACCCGCCTCGGTTGCCGCATCTATATCCTCTTTGAACGAGTTAGCCGTCATGGCAATGATAGGAATGGCTGCGGCATCTGGTCGTTGTACCGCCCGGACAGCCCGGGCAGCCTCAAGGCCGTCCATCTCCGGCATCTGAATATCCATGAGAATGGCCTGATAGGTTCCCGGGGCGTGGGAAACAAACATATCGACAGCCTGCTTGCCGTTTTCAGCCCGATCGATGGCAGCTCCCTGCATTCTTAACAGCTCGGCGGCAATTTCCGCATTCAATTCGTTATCCTCCGCCAGCAGGAACCGGACACCTTTCAGCATATCGGTGCGCTTATCCGGTGCCGGTTCCGGCAAGGGCTGCCCCTGCGGCAAAGTTATCGTAAAGTAAAAATCGCTGCCTTTGCCAGGTTCGCTTGTAACGGATAATTCACCGCCCATAAGCTCAACGATTCGACGGCTGATCGACAGGCCGAGTCCTGTACCCTGACTTTTATACCGATTCGCCCCCGCCTGTTCAAAGGACTCAAATATTCGCCGCTGATCTTCCGTCGCAATACCTGTACCGGTATCTATAACGTGAAATTCTATCGTTATTCCTTCGTCGTTGCCGTCAATTTCCTCAACCACTAACCGTACCGTTCCACCTGCAGGCGTAAATTTAAAAGCATTGGACAGTAAGTTAGTCAACACTTGGCGCAAGCGGACCACATCTCCGATCAAACCATCGTATGCTAACCGTTTGTGCAATTCAAAAATAAGGCTTCGGCGGTCGGCTTCGGCCGTCATCATACTCTGTAGATCATCCAGCATACGCCCTAGTGAGAATGGCTCGCTGGCTATGGTCATCATACCCCGGTCAATGCGGCTCATATCCAGAATATCGTTGATCAGGCTCAACAGGTAATGGGAAGAGGAACGAATTTTCGACAGATTTTCCTGAACGCGCGGTGGTACATCATCCATCATGCTGGTCAGGTCGGCAAGTCCTACAACCGCGTTCATAGGCGTACGTATTTCATGGCTCATCCGAGATAGGAAATCGCTTTTAGCCCGGCTTTCAGCGGTGGTTTTTTCCACTTCTTTTTCCATAATCGCCGCGCGCATATGCATGCGGGCGAGTACCAGGATAATGACCACAGCCAGTATCAAAACTCCGGCGGTTCCCATCACAAAAGAAACAGGATGGGCATAAATGAAATCCGTAAGCGAAAGCCGGTTTTCACCAATTGAAATCATGTTTTCGTCCATAATGGCGTCCACTTCGTCGGAAGACAGGCTGTTTATTGATTTATTCAGCAGGGAAAACAATTCCGTTTCCACCGGTTTTCGCACAGCAAAACGGATCTCGTTGCGGCTATCGTTCAGAGTAACCGGTACCAGATTTGAAAAATAGTTGCGCTGAATTTCCTGTTCAATATTGGCGGAAAGTCCGCAAAGGAAATCCGCTTCGCCGCGGTCCACAGCTTTCAGCGCTTCGGTAATATTGGCATAATAGCGTATTTGTTCGGCTTTTATTTCATCCGGCAGCATCCGTCCATCCAATACCGCTGCTGTCAGATCATCTGCCGGGTAACTGACCGCCTTATGACGCACCAGAATCCGGTTCATAACCGTATACGGCTCTGTCAGCGCCAAATTTTTGTCCGCCACTTCTTCCCGGGTACCCACAAACGTACCCATCATATCCGCTTCGCCGTCCTGTACCATTCGCAGCGCATCCGCATAATTATCCGCATATAAAAGCGAAAATGTTAAACCGCTGAACTGACTGATTTTATTTAAGATTGCCGGCAGGACCCCGTCATGGGCATCCTCCGGTTCGTTGATGCAAAGCAAAGGGTGCAGGCTTCTGGTAACCGCCACGGTCACGGTTTCCTTCTGTTTGACAAAATTCCGTTCTTCCTGGCTCAACTGGATATCAATGGCCTTTAGCTGTGCAAAATGCGCCTCATAGCGCTCCACGGCAAAGTTGGGATTAGCCTCATATATCTTGGCCAGCGCCTTATTCAGCCCGTCGATCACCTCCTGATCACCGGGCCGCGCCACAATATAGTGGGGCTGTGCGTCAAACGAGGCTACGCTGCGGAATCCGCCCCCGGTCTCCGCACTGTTGCCAAGCAGCATGTCCACTTCGCCGTTTTTCAGATAATCGTAGAGATTTCCTTTAACGGATATCTGTTCGTATGTGTAATATTTTAAAGTACATTTTAATCCGTTAAAAGACAAAAACTCCTTAAGCCGGCGGATGTTTTCCACCGCATTTTCGTAAACGCCGATGGTTTTTCCATTTAGGCTTTTTACATCATAGCTATGCAGGGAATAGTCATCCTGACGGGCCAGGAGCATGGAGCGGCTGTAACCGGTATTATAGTCCGGATAGGCAAACATTTCGGCTGTTCTTTCAGAATAATAGGTGCCACCCATCAAATCAAATTTGCCGGCCTTATATTCCGTTACGATCGAGTCGCCTTCGACCGGCACATATTCATATTTCCAGCCGGTATAGTTGGCAATCTCATCTAAAAAATCAACAATAATCCCCTGGGGAGTTCCGTCCGCGGACAATTCAGAAAACCCCGTCACTTGCGGAAACGCCACTTTCAAAACACGAGCAGAGGACGCCGCGGCAACAGGTGTCAGGGCAAAAACGGCCGCCAGCAGACTGGCAGCCAAAGCCGCGGCCAGTCGCAGCCTATTGTTCTTTGTCATAGGGACCTCCTGAAAACCGTAATTCGTACATTTCAGTATTCTAAAAACACTTACGGTGAGATCGTCACGCTGAAAACCGACCATGCGGTGTCGAGCGAATTGGTCGCCACTTTTTTGTATTGCGCCAGCAATACTATATATAGGTATATTATAACATGGCCTTGCGTTCCCTGCAACACTTTCGTGTTTTGTATGATTTATAAGAGGTTTTGTGCCTTTAAAAGTTATTAAGCCTTGTATGTCACATTTTGCGCGCAGCTCTTCAGTAAAAAAGGCTCTGCGGTAATGTCCGCAGAGCCTTTTTTGCTAAGCAGCGGCAAATACCAGTACGGATTGTCCGCTGCTAATAGGGCTGTTTCCGCAACCCCCGTCATAACCGGTGGAAATTACGGATTATAATTGGCGTATTTAATGATGGTATTCCCCTCCGTATCATAGCGGCCATAAACGGTAATGGCGCATACCGCGCGCCACTCGCCGCTGTTGGCCAAATCCTTTTTCCAGGTTTTATCCACGGATTTCCCGCCGTAGGCGTCAAATTTAAGATCGTCGCTTTTTCTTACCCATTTCAGGCCGTTGGCGGTGGCTTCGTAACGCTCCAGCCAGGTCGTCGTTTCAATACGTTCCGTATTGGCGTTGGCGGTAACCTTAACGACAATCGTGCTCATACCAAAACGGTCAATGGTAAACGTTAAACTTGCACTGGAATAATTCATGGCGTAAAGCGAGATATCCCCTTCGGCGGAAGCGGACAGAGGGGCGGCGGCACAAACCAGCATCACCATCATCAGCAGCAGGGACAGGCATTTTTTCTTCATGTTTCTTCGACTCCTTCTTCGATAAAAATAAGCGAAGGGATTATCCCTTCGCTTATAAAAACACGCCAATACGCCTTAAAACGACATAACGTTCGTAAAAACACAAATTATTCTTAATTTTTTCACAACATAACGTTATTGTGCCAATTTAGTGGCATTTTCATCCGGCCGCAGCGACTCCGCCAGGGCCAGCGCCTCCTCGTCCGGCATATCCGCCGGAACAGTAAGACTGAATAAGTAGCCGTATTCGTCCCAATAAAGCGTATGTATATCATAGTTTTTAATCAGATACCCTTTGTGGTCGTGTATTACCACCGAATCGATCTCCGCAAACTCGGTGCTGACGAGCGTCGTTGCCGAAGCGATTGATTGAATGAACTTAATAAGGTCATTCTTATTATTCGCATAGATCCATTCCATATATACGTTATTACAGCTTACTTCATTCCTCTGAAGCACATATTCCCTGGGAACCGCGGTGGGAAGATACGCGGTCTCGATGGAATTCGGCGCGGTCGCCGTTCCCCCGCCCGGCAAGTCGTATTCCGCCTTCATGGTGATGTAGCTGTCGTTGTCATGCGGGGTCATGAGCAGGTTCTCGACCGGTTCCTTGACCGCGGATACGCTGAGGAGACATACGGTAATCAGGCAAACCGCGGCGCAAGCGGCCGCCACCTTGGCCCCAGCCATGTGGAACACGCGGGACGCTCTCCCCCGCCGCTGTTCGCGGATGAGCTGTTCCATTTTACGTTCAAAGCGGGGCGAAAACTCCCACTCTATGTCCTCCGCATCGGGGATCGACTCCAGCTCGATCTGCTCAGCCCGACGGAACGCCTCTTTAAGAGCGGCTCTTTTTGCTGTAACGCTTGCGTCGTACTGTTGGCTCTTTTGACTCATCATAAGTTCCCTCCTCCCGCTGTAAATTGCGGAGCAGCATCTTTCGTCCGCGAATAACCTGTTGTCTCACCGTGCTTTCCTTGCGGCCAAGCGCCCTGGCGATTTCCCGTGTCGTCGCTTCATGCAGGAAATACATGGACAGCACATCGCGGTAAACCGGATCGAGATCAAGTATCGCCTGCACAACCCGGTCGAAGTTGTCGTGCATTTCCAGCCTTTCCCAGAATTCCCGGTCAGACAGCTCTTCCACCTGCGCATCCGTCAGGAAAACAATATCGTCCCGTTTTCTCTTGTTGGCCATGTTAAGCGCCCGGCTGCGGGCCGCTTTGACCAGATACGCTACCACGGCCGGCTGTTCCATGTGCTCCAGGCTGGACATGTTCCGTGCAATCGCCATAAACGCTTCATGAACAGCGTCTTCCGCTTCAAAGGTGTCATCCAGTATGGTATAGGCTACGA
The DNA here is from genome assembly GCA_900552115.1 of uncultured Oscillospiraceae bacterium. Taxonomy (GTDB): domain Bacteria; phylum Bacillota; class Clostridia; order Oscillospirales; family Acutalibacteraceae; genus UMGS1474. The sequence continues at coordinate 22,877 of URYP01000013.1, forward strand.
ATAACATCTTGTGACGGTATTGCAGGTACAATTCTTCGAACCTGTCACAGTATTGCTGGTCATCAATTAACGCCATGTAGACTAGCAAGGTGATATCAGTCCTTTTCTTTTCAATTCCTTTTATCGATGGATAGAGGCCGACTGCTTGTACTTCAAATGGGCGTCCATCATGTCGATATAATAAATAAGATCATTTTTGTCCGCACTTTTCAACCGGCTCATCACGTATTCCATCAGAGCTTCAAAATCAACCGTGGACTCCGGCTCCGGGATTACCGTCGGCGGCAGTGTACCAGACATTAACTCCGTAATACTCACATCCAACCGCAACGCCAGATTGACCACGACCTTCAGGCTTGCATTGCCCTTACCGTTTTCGATATTGCTTAAATGCTGAGACGATATGCCTACCGCATCTGCCAGGTCTTCCTGTTTCATGCCTTTTGCCTTGCGAAACCGTTTGACCTGCTTACCTAAATCTTCGAGATCCACTTCGATTTGTTGTTTATCCACAGGCAGTGTTTCCATTGATGGTATCCCTCCCATGTTTTTTCCACATTATAATGAAAACATGGGACGTAATAAATAAGGCAGCGACATAGTTTATGCGGACAGTTGATATTCGTGTAAGAAAATTTTACTTTTTTCTGGTTTTTTCTGCTTTTTTAGCTATCGGCAGCAGTATACCACACTTTTCTTTACATTTCAATTCTTATTTTAAAGAAATAAGTAATGATTTACAAATAGAGCTTTATTTGTTCCTTGATTTGACACTAATACTAATATAGAGTATAATTTGAGCTTGTGTAAAATTTACCAAAAGCTGGGAGGAATCGTTTTGCCTACTTCCGCAGAGTCCCGACGTCTGACGATTGCAAACGGGGGTCTTTTTCTTATTATTAACAGTATCCTATTTATAGTCATGACCCGTATCAGCGGCCGTACATCCGTTGTTCTGCATTCAATCTCCTGCTGCATCGCGTTGCTGGCAGTAGCGGTTGTATCCCTGCTATTTCGATCCGGCCCCCTGAAAAAACGGGCTGCCGAGGCGGCGGCTTCTGCCAGTCAGTGGTTTATTGCCCCTGTTATCTGGCAGATAGCCATATACATGCTTTTAGACACATTTGGTGTCACGCAAAGATTGTATGGTGTGCGTGGAGGCAAGGCTCTGGCGCTTGCTACCCTTATTGCTCTGCCAATATGGATCTGGACGTCCGTGGTTTTGAACCGCCCGCAGGAATACCATGCGCGGCGCCGTCTTGCTGAATCCCTGTCCGGTTTCAACCAGCGGCATCCGCGGACAACCTATTATATACTTTATACGCTACTGTTTCTCCTCATGTGCCTGGGCGTGTTTTTCTGGTTTTATAAAACGGATCGTACATTTGTATGGTCAACTGATGGCACCAAACAGCATTTTAATGCCTTGATCTATTGGGGAGAATATCTCAGAAACTTTTTTAAAAGCCTTCTTTTCGATCATACCGTCTCGCTTCCACTCTGGGATTTCTCCATTGGTATGGGAAGCGATGTTCTAACAACTCTTCATTATTATGTAATTGGCGACCCCTTGACTCTGCTGTCTGTTTTTGTTCCCTCAGCTTACAGTGAATACTTATACGTCTTTTTAATTTTGCTGCGGTTCTATCTGGCCGGGCTGGCTTTCTCGATGTATTGCCGCAAAATGAAAATTAACCGTTTTGGGTCTTTGTGCGGATCGTTTGTCTATATCTTTTGCAGCTTTGCTTTGTTTGGAGGGATAAGGCATCCCTATTTTATAAATCCGTTGATTTATTTTCCCATTCTTCTAATCAGTATAGAAAAGATATACGAAGGCCATAAACCTCATTTATTTATTGGTATGGTCGCCTTATCGGCTATCAGCAATTTTTACTTTTTCTACATGCTGACAATTTTTATTTTTCTCTATGCGTTGATCCGCTTTTTTAGTATATATCGCGAGAGGCGGCTTTACCATTTTGGGTGCTCTCTCGGCAAGTTTACAGGCTATTTTCTGGTTGGAGTTTTGATTGCCAGTTTAATTTTCATTCCGGTTGTTATGCAGGTGCTTACCACCGGACGCATGCAGGCCGAACACGCCATTCCATTGCTATATTCGGATGAATATTATGAAACTTTTTTATCAAAATGGATTATTGCATGGAATGTTGGATACTGGGATTTTCTAGGATTTGCCCCCATAGCAGTACTAGCTATACTTTTCCTATTTATCCAGCGAAAATTCGGTACCGAATTAAAAATAGCTCTAGTCTGTGGTAGCGTTTTTATGCTATTTCCTGTGTTTGGCTATATCCTGCACGGCTTTTCCTATATTAGCAATCGTTGGGGCTGGGCTCTTGGATTTGTGGTAGCCCTGACTGTAGCCACCATGATTCCTCGGTTACTGTCAATGACGCGCAAGCAAGGCATCATTACGGGCATTATTTGCTTGCTCTATCTGGCATCCTATCTTGGCATAAAAGAAAAGACAGATAACCAAAGCTTTTTTCAGTTGCAGTACGTTATTCTTATCCTATTTTTTCTTATCTCTCTTTCATGGCTTTATCTCAGAAAGCACAAAATAACATCATTTCTGACCAAACGTGTGGTACAAAGTGTTATACTGCTTCTGACCTGCGTTAGCATTGTTTTGCAAGGCAGTTTTCTGTATACATCCAATGATAACCGCTATTTAAATCAGTTTACAAAAGTGAAAGGGGCTACAAAACTTCTTAATCAAAACGCAGCCAATGACGTGGCTTCGATAAATGATACCTCATTTTACCGTTATGAAGAACCCAGTACGGGCCAATCGCTAAAAAATGCTTCGCTGGGACAATCCTTTGGTAGCACTTCCTATTATTATAGTATTGCTAATCCATCTCTGGGAAAATATTTTAATGAAATGTACTCTCCCTACGAGCTGGACTACAATTACGACGATTTGGATGGCCGAACCATGCCTCTGGCACTGGCGAGCGTAAAGTATTTAGTACAAAAAAACAGGCCCGGACAAACCGTTCCATATGGATATTACTTTATAAAAAACGGCGCTGATGGTCGCCGTATTTATCAGTCTGATAACGCGCTACCGTTCAGTTATACGTACGATTCCTGCATAAGACGTGCTGACTATGATAAACTAAGCTTTATTAAAAAGCAACAGGCCATGATGCAGAGCGTGGTGGTTGACGATAATGTCTCGATGACGCAAAGCGCGATTACCTATACAGACTTCGAAGTTCCAATTAAAGTTTTAAAATATCACAATCTGACATACAAAGACGGTCAGATAATCGCAACCAAATCAAACGCGTCCATCACCCTGTCCTTGAGTGGAATACTAAATAAGGAAACGTATCTCAGTTTGGAAAACATTCACTTTACTGGCAAGAAAAAAAGTACGGAATATGAAACACCAACATCTTCCAAAATAATCTTTAGGTACTCTGGCAATAAAAAAGAATGTCTCCTGGCCTCTCCCGGCTATAGTTGGTATATGGGAAAACATGATTATGCTATAAATCTGGGATATATGGACACCAACAGCCAAGAAGTAAAAATCACCTTTCAAAGGCCCGGGGTTTATACCTTTGACGCTATCAAAGGTATCTGTCAGCCTATGGATGGCTTAGAAGCCCGGGTCGATGCTCTAAAGGAGGATACGCTCCAAAACGTTTCATTTGGTACCAATTCCGTTACCGGTTCTATCAATCTTGATCAAGCTAAGTTGCTGGTATTATCCATCCCGTTCAGCGACGGATGGAAAGCCTATGTCGATGGCCAGGAAACTGAAATTTTACGGGTCAACACGGCTTACAGTGGCCTGAACCTGGACAAAGGCCGCCATGAAATTCGTCTCACCTATCGCACGCCTTATTTGAATGTTGGTCTCATCGCCTGCGGTACCGGTCTTCTCATTTGGTTGGGAATCGCCCTGTATCATCGCCGGCGCAAAAACTAAATCTTATAAAAAGCGTCTGTTTCGTCATTTGAAACAGACGCTTTTTATAACGGTACGCCCGGTGAACACGGCGCTTACATCCGTCATATACTGTGAGTGCGGATAGAAGCCTACCGTAATAAGAAAGGAGGAACTGCATTTGAGACATTTCTTTAATAGTCCTAATGCTAATTATAATCGCGGCAATTCCAATTTAGATTCCGATTTTGCCCCGGACGCTGTCTGCGGCTGTACACCTCCGCCTGACGACTGCTGCTGCCCATGCCCCACTCGCGGCCCTACAGGCCCCACCGGACCACAGGGTATCCGTGGTCGGGACGGCTGTCCCGGGCCAACCGGAGCAACAGGACCTCAAGGAATACCCGGGCCTGACGGACGGATCGGCCCCACCGGTCCCACCGGGCCTATGGGGATTCCCGGATTGACAGGTGCCACAGGACCGACCGGCGCCACAGGGCCAATTGGTCTTACCGGTGCCACAGGGCCGACAGGACCCACTGGTTTGACCGGTGCTACCGGGCCCACGGGACCCACGGGGCCGCTGGGGCTCACAGGCGCGACCGGACCCACGGGTTCGACCGGCGCTACAGGCGCTACCGGACCCACAGGCCCGCTGGGACTCACAGGCGCAACTGGCCCCACGGGTTCGACCGGCGCTACAGGCGCTACCGGGCCCACAGGACCCACAGGGCCGCTGGGACTTACCGGCGCGACTGGACCCACCGGGCCAACCGGCTCAGTGGGAGCGGCGGGAGTTACCGGACCGACAGGACCCACCGGCCCGATCGGTCTTACCGGTGCAACTGGTGCGACAGGGCCTACGGGACCGACCGGCGCCACAGGGCCAATTGGTCTTACCGGTGCGACGGGGGCCACTGGCCCGACCGGACCCACCGGTGCTGCCGGAGGCATAGGTGCGACTGGACCTACTGGGCCTACAGGACCAACGGGGCCAACCGGCCCGGCAGCTACCATCAATATCGGCACCGTTACAACGGGTGATCCCGGAACGCCCGTGGAAATTACCAATTCCGGAGACGAGTATAACGCCGTCTTTGATTTTACAATTCCACGCGGGGAGCCGGGCGGCGGCGGTATCGAATCTCTAGCAGTAGTCGATACGGCAGCAAAGCCCTTTACCGCACCTGGCCCGATTGTTTTTACCGATCCTGCGCTGGTTGCCGACGCCCCCTTCACCTACACTCCCGGCAACGCGATCATCGATATCAATCAGCCGGGCGTGTATCAGGCTATTTTCCACTGTACCGTCGAGGTCAATCCCGGCACAACCATCCCTTCGCAAATACTGATACAGCTTTATCGCAGCGGCACGCCGCTGGCAGGTTCTGCAACACGGCATACGTTTACCGCTTCCGGAGAGGTGGCCAATGTGACACTATCCACCCCATTCGACGTCACCAGCATACCCGCACAGCTGGAAGTATACGTGGAAGAAGCCGGTTATACCATCACGGATAGTTCCCTCACCATCCTGCGCCTGTCCTGAACGGCAAAAGGCACCCCAAACCGCTAGCAGGGTCAAAGACGCCTTTCTATGAAAGAAAGGCGTCTTTGCTCTGATTATTGGAAAGGAGATCTTTATGGCCCGCGTATGTGTATATGCAATTTGCAAAAACGAAGAAGCCTTTGTCGACCGTTGGATGGATTCTATGTCTGAAGCGGACGAGGTGGTTGTGCTGGATACCGGATCGGAGGACGATACGGTAAAACGCCTGAAAAGGCGGGGCGCGCATGTTACCGTAGAGACGATTCACCCCTGGCGTTTCGATGTAGCCCGCAACCGTTCCCTCGATTTGGTACCTGCAAATACCGATATCTGCGTGTGTACCGATCTCGATGAGGTATTTCATCCCGGATGGAGGGAATTGGTGGAAAAGACATGGGATCAGGGTGCCCGTCAGATCCGCTACCGGTATACCTGGAGCTTTAATCCGGACGGCTCTGAGGGTTATGTTTTCTGGATCGATAAGATCCATATGCGCCATGATTTCCAGTGGGTCAACCCCGTACATGAGGTAATCACGTATGTGGGAGAGGGCGTATGTCCCTCTGCGTTCGCTGAAGGCGTTCAGCTTGATCATCATCCGGATTCCACCAAATCGCGGGGACAATACCTGCCCCTGTTGGAACTGGCTGTCAGCGAAAATCCTCACAACGACCGCAATATGCATTATCTCGGACGGGAATATATGTTTTATGGGGATTGGCCTCACTGCATTGACACACTGCGCCAGCACCTGGCGATGCCGGAGGCTACCTGGCGGGACGAACGCTGCGCCTCCATGCGTTTTATGGCACGTGCTTATGCCGCCCTGGGGGACAACGCTGCCGCCATGGAATGGCACCTCAAGTCGCTGGGGGAAGCTCCCTATCTGCGGGAACCGTGGCTGGATTTTGCCCTTTTCCTATACCGCATGGAAAATTGGCCCGGAGTCCTGTTCACGACCGGGCAGGCTTTGACCATTACCGAGCGGCCTCGCACCTATATCACCGAGGCCGATTCCTGGGGCAGTCTGCCATACGATCTGTCCGCACTGGGCTATTATCATTTGGGACAATACAAATTGGCGATGCAACAGGTTGAGCGCGCCATTGCACTGGCGCCCTATGACGAACGGCTGCGCGGTAACAGGCTCGCTATTTTAAAGGCTATGGAACCGGCTAAAGAAGAATCTTGATTCACAACACGATAAAAAAGACGGTACATACGTGTACCGTCTTTTTTGGCGACCCGGAACGGGCTCGAACCGTCGACCTCTAGCGTGACAGGCTAGCGTTCTAACCAGCTGAACTACCGGGCCATTTTTAAAGCAGGGACAACGCTGTATATTATACCGATTGTGCTCCCTCTTGTCAAGTTTTTTTCCCATTTTTCTTGTTGATTTTTATTCACCGGCGGCAAACCGGCTAACGGGTGGGCGCTTTGCCGCCGAGCCCTTGACTTTGCGTCTATTAGTGATTATACTTAACATATGAGTATAAATTCATACGTTTAACATGGAGGACAGATTATGGAAACCAAGCGGCGTCAAGCGGAGAAGCCGGGGCACGCCGTCCCGGAGCAGGAGGAATTTTACACCCTGTCGGAAGTGTTCAAAGTGTTTGGCGACCCAACCCGGCTGCGGCTTCTCTGGGCGCTGTGTGAAGGCGACCGGTGCGTCAGCGAGCTGTCGGACAAACTGGGGATGGGCCAATCGGCGATTTCCCATCAGCTGCGCCTGCTGCGGCAGGCCCGGCTTGTCCGTTTTCACCGGGAGGGTAAAACGTCGGTTTATTCTCTGGACGACGATCATGTTCGGCTGATATTTGAACTGGGGCTGTCCCATATCCGGGAGGAAGGAGGCTGATCCCATGCCCCGCTATACCTATATTATCCGCGGACTTTCAAGCCTGGACAGCGTTCTGCGTGTCCGGCATGGAATCCTCTCCCTGCAGGATACGTCAAAGGTGGTCTGGATGTTTCCTGGAATTCTCACTATATCCACAGCGGGCGCGGATCCGCAGGCGTATGTAGCCACTCTGTGCCGCCGGGAAAATCCGGAGGTACGTGTGACAGCGGTTTCTACCGGTTATCGGTGTGTTTTTCCGGCCCTGTGGGCGGGAGGATTACTGTTATGGCTGGCCGGGGTTCTGCTGCCCGTTCCCTTTTGGGCTTCGCTGCTGTTATCTGCCCTTTCCGCGGGCGCGGCGCTGCCTGCTATCGCCGGGAGCGCCGCTGTCTGGACCGGGACGGTGAAATCTGTCCCGGTACTGCCGCTTATCTGGATATGTCTGTCGTTTTTGGTCGGATACGCGCAGGAAGGCGCCCTGGCGGCGCTGATATATGCCGCCGGGCTGGCCCTGTTTTTCCAGCTGGCCCTGCGGCAGGACCAGCGCCATGTTCCCGACATGACAGATTCCCCCAGCAGCCGTTCTCAGCGGGCAGCCCGCCGCTTTTCCAGGCTGTATACGGTCATCGTACTGGTGCTGGGCATTGCCGTTTCAGCACTGGTTCCCTTGATGGAGGAGCAGACGCTGCCGGTATGGCTCTATCGGGCCTTGTCCCTGCTGGTGCTGGCTCAAAGCGGTTTGTGGCCGCTGTGTGTCACACGGCAGCTGCGGGCCGGCCGCCGTGAGGCAGCGGAGCACGGCGCCTCATTGAAGGACAACCGCTGTGTTGAGGTGCTGGCCGAAACCGGCAGTGTAGCCTTTGACAAGCTGGGGACACTGACCGAGCCGACACTATATGTCACCTCCCTGCACACCCTGCCGGACGTCAGCGCGGATATGTGCGTGGGACTGGCCTCCCTGCTGGAATCACACGTGCAACACCCGGTGGCGCGAGCCATTGTCGAGCATGCCCGGCGAGTTGGCGTCCAGCAGACGGACCGTGCGGAGGTCACCGATATTGCGGTGGTACCGGCCATGGGGGTAACCGCGCGGATGGACGGCCGGATGCTGCTCTGCGGCAGCCGGCATCTGCTGGACAGCTATGATCTGGTAGCGGAAAACCTGCCGGAAGCGGCGGTTTATCTGGCGATCGACGACCGGGTGATTGCCGCCTTCGATATTGCCGGTCCCCTACGGGGCGACGCCGTGCAGGCCATCGAGGCTTTAAAGCAGGAAGGGATCCACCACCTGACCATGCTGACCGGCGACCAGCCGACGGCGGCGGAAAAGACCGCCGTTCAGGTAGGGCTGAGCGAGGTATACGCCGGCCTGCTGCCCGAAAGCAAGCTGTCCGCCCTGCGCAAGCTACAAAAGCGCTACTCTCCCGCCCTGTTTGTGGGCAGCGGCTTGTACGATATCCCGGCCATGACACAGGCGGACGCCGGCGTCGCTCTTGGTTCCGCCCCTCCTGAAGTGCAAAACGCCGCCGACATCCTGCTCACTACCGACGAGCTGGCCACTCTTCCCCGCGCGGTGGCGTTGTGCCGCGGTGTCACCACACGCCTGCGGTGGAAAGGCCGCGTGGGACTCGCGGTCAAAGCGGCTGCCGTTCTCCTTGTCCTGACCGGCCTCCTCCCCTTGTGGGGCGCTGTCCTGGTAGAAACCGGGCTGGCCGTATTATCGTTGTTCGGGACGGGGAGCCGGCGATAAGACACTGTACGATGCCACTATGGTTCCTCCCAAAAGGAACAGGCCTGGTCATCCGCATACCGTTTTTTCAGGCGTGGATTGCCACAGTGGCCGTAGAGCAGCGCCGCATACCGCCCCCGCGCGTGTTTCGTATAGTGAAGCCGGAAGTATTGGCAGGTTTTACAGATGTTATTTTCCATGGTTACCCCCCTTATTGTGTACACCATTCGGTGTTTTGCGCAACCGCCATAACACCATTCGGTGTCTGATGTCAATAGGAAATTATTATAATTGGGGAGAAAATAATATGCTTTATAATCGTATCCGAGATTTAAGAAAAGATTGTGATTTAACTCAAAAAGAAATTGCTGAAATTCTTCATATGCACAAAACTACTTACACCAGGTACGAAACCGGTGAAAGGGAAATCCCGTTGTCCGTCGCTATATTGTTGGCAAAGCATTATCAAGTCAGTTTGGATTATCTGGCCGGACTAACCAATAACAGAATAATGAGAAAGTAAAAGTAATAAAAGCCGGGGGCGCACATGCG
>URYP01000014.1 GCA_900552115.1 uncultured Oscillospiraceae bacterium
AAACTATTTCGTATCCATTTTTCTCTTTACCCTGCTGGTGCGCATGGCCACTTTCCCCCTGTCCTTAAAATCGCAGAAAGCACAGGCGGAACGCGCCAAGCTGGCGCCGCGCCTGGAACGGATACAGAAGAAATACGCACAGGACAAACAGAAGCTGCAGGAAAAACAGATGGCCCTGTATGAAAAAGAAGGGGTCAGCATGACGGGCGGCTGCCTGCCGATGGTCATTCAAATGGTGGTGCTGTTCGGTATTATTTCCGCCATCTACAAACCACTTACCCATCTGGTACAGATGCCGAGCGAGGTCATCAGCGCCAGCATTTCGGCGGTAACGCTGAAAGATGAGGAAACCAATCCCGATAAATTTAAAGCCAATGAGCTGCAGGGATATTACGGCGAGCTGAAAATGCTCAGCAAGCTGGACGAAAATGAGACGGATATCAAGGCGGCTATCAATAAGCTGGATAAAGAGGCTCGCAAAGACAAAACGGCGGAACAATACATCAGCGAAATGGAAACCATCACGGAGAAGTTCACCATTTTCGGGCATACGATGTTGAAAAACCCCGGCGAGGGAGGCTTTAAAGGCATCAATATCCTGTGGCTGATTCCGCTGCTCTCCTGGCTGACGGCTATGGGTTCCAGCCTGATTTCCCTGTATTTCACCAAGCAGGCGCAAAACGGCAAACAGCCGGGCCAGGGTTGTACCAATGTTATGCTGGTTGCGCTCATGCCGCTGTTCTCTTTGTATATTACTTTCCAGGTGCCGGGAGGCGTCGGCATTTACTGGATCTGTTCCAACCTGATCGCCATTATACAAACCATTGTATTGAACGCGATTTATAATCCCGCCAAAATCCGGGCGCAAGCGGAAGCGGAGTATGAGGAGCGGCGGCGGAAAAAAGCAGAGGACAAAAAACGCCTGGCGGAGGCCCGCAAACGGGAGCAGTCCGAGCTGCAGAAAATGATTAACGAAGAAAACGGCAGCAGCGGCAAAAAGAAAAAGAACGGCAGCAAGGGCAAACCGGTCAAAGCACCAAAGCCGGAGGAGACGCCCACTGAGGAGACGGAAGCCGTGACAGAACCGACAGAGCCGCCGGCCGGGCATGAAGCTGAAACGAACGCGGACGCGTAACCGCGACAGAAAGGATGAAACATTGTGCTGAAGGAATGTATTACGGAAGCCGCAACCATTGAGGAGGCGCTGCAGCTTGCCGCGGGACAGCTGGGGCGGCCGGCCGACGCATTGCAGTATGATGTGCTGCAGGAACCGCAGAAAAAAACATTGGGCCTCTTTGGAGGAGCCAATGCGCAGATCCGGGCGTATTACGAAGAAGTGGAAAAACGAACGGCGGCACAGGCTGCCCAGCAGTATCTGGAAACCATACTGACCGATATGGGGTTGACCAACCCGGCCATCGCGCTGCAGGAAGAGGAAGGCAGCTGTACCCTGAGCGTGGACGGGGATAACCTTGGCTTTATCATCGGGCGGCGGGGCGATACGCTGGACGCCCTCCAGTATTTGGTGGGGCTGGTAGCCAACCGCGTTGAGGATGACTATTACCGGGTGACCATTGATGTGGGCAATTACCGGGAAAAACGCAAAAAATCTCTGGTGGAGCTGGCTCATAAAATGGCGAAACAGGCGGCAAAAACCGGACGCCGGCATTCACTTGAAGCAATGAACCCCTACGAACGCCGCATTGTCCATACCGCGGTACAGGATGTAGAGGGCGCCACCTCCTGGAGTGTGGGCAGCGAACCGAATCGCCATGTGGTGATCGGCCCTTCGGACGATAACCCGATGAAAAATAAACAGCGTCCGGCTGGTCGCCGCAAAAACGGCGGCAACGGCCCGAAAGACGGCAGCCGTCCCGCCCGCCCGGAACGGCCGTCCCGGGAAAAAAGCGGCAGCGATGTCATGCCGCAGCGCCCTCCCCGTCAGGTGAGGGAATTCATCCCCCGCTCCAATCCGCTGCCGACAGCGGACGGGGCAACGCCGATTAAAACGGAATCGGAAACAGAATCGACCGCAACGCTGTACGGGCGTATAGATTTGTAATAAAAAACACCACCCACAGGGTGGTGTTTTTTACGTCAACCGGCGGCCAATACCGCGCCTGTATCAACACAGAAGCCAATAGGCCGGGAACTGCCGAGAAAAACGTGATCAACGGTTGTGAAATGACGGGAACGCAAACTCCTGTCTTACGGTGATATGGCAAAAAGAACAGAGCTTGACAAACCGGGACGGCGGCTATACAATAATCCCCGGCGGAGATGGCGAAGCCATGTCAGTCCGGTCAGTTCGAAACCATCCTGACCTAAAATAAAACTATGGAGGAAAAAACCATGACAAAAAAAGAACGCGTGCGGCGTTTGGCCGAGGCCGGCCTGATCGCTGCCATGTACGCAGCCCTGACCGTGGCGGTGACGCCCATTGCCTATGGACCGGTGCAGTTTCGGATTTCAGAAGTTCTGACCATCCTGCCGGTGTTTACCCCGGCGGCGATTCCGGGGCTGACGGTAGGCTGCTTTGTCGCCAACCTGTTTGGCCTGATGAGCGGTGCTAATCCGGCGGGGGCGTGGGATTTGCTGCTCGGTCCGCTGGCTACTCTTTTGGCGGCGCTGGCCGCGTACGGCTTGCGGAATATCCGGCTGAAAGGCATCCCGGTTTGGTCTGCCGTTCCCGCCGTACTGACCAACGCGGTCATTGTGGGAGCGGAATTGGCGGTTGTGTATTTTAATTTTACGTGGACGGTTTACGGCTTGTGCGCACTGGAGGTGGGGGCCGGTCAACTCGCCACGGCGCTGGCCGGAGGTCTGCTGCTGTGCGGCATCCTGGAGAAAAGCGGTGCGGCGCGCCGGGTCTTTGGAAATAGGGCGGCGGTTCGATAGAAAAAACAAGGAGGAAGCCCGCGGCTTCCTCCTGTTTCAATTACGCAAACCCTAACCAACGCTGTACCTGGATAATGGCCATCCCGATGCCATAAATGACCGGCTGGTGAAGAACATAGATGATCAGCGTATGACGGCCGATCGTCGACAGGAACGGTACGTGTGAGCGGTAGGTCCATTTGGGGAACTTTCCCCGCGTGGCCCATATACCGACAAAGGACCCGGCAAGGAACACAAAAAACCAGGGAAGCAGCGGAAAATAATCGGCGGAGCGGATATATCCTAGTCCCAGCGGATGCAGCCAGGGATTGGAGGTCAGCGATTCCGGCACCGCAATCGACCAAATACCCTCCACACCAAAGTAGGTGTGTGTAACGCTGGTATATTTGGGCAGATGCCATGTAAGAATGACCAGCGTCGCGGCCAGCAGGATTCCCAGCCAGGGAGGTATACGGTCCAGCAGCGGCCGGAGCAGCGCGTAGAGAAGGATGCAGACCGCCAGCAGATGGAGGATACCGAACCAGATCATCTGATCCGGCATGAAAAAGTACAGAAAGGCCGACATGCCGACGGCCACCAGCGCCAGAACCCCGCCCCGCAGCCAGTTATTGTGCGAAAAGTGGCAGCAAAGGCCGCAGATAAAAATAAACAGGCCGGCAAAAAACGGCTGTGCCGGTTCAAAGAAAAAATACAGCGTTTTACCGATGGGCCACTCCAGCAGCCAGCCCATGGTATAAAAAGCATGGAAAAACACCATAAGAATCAGGTCAAAGCCCCGCACCTCATCAATAAAATGGATGCGGCGGGAGGACGTGTGTTTGGCCAAGAAAGCCCCTCCTTAAAAAGAAAATACCTGTCCCGACCGGCCATACACGCGGTGCGACAGATTTCACAGGATAGTATACCATAAATTTCGCAGAGACCGGAAGAAAGAGCGGCGCAGGAGCCGCAAAGGGGGCCGTCGCGCCGTAAGCCTTTCTTCCATTGGCTCACAAACAAAGCTTTTGAAACTATTATACCATAAAAAGTGAGCCCTGACAACCGGGCGGTTTTTCCACAGGCAGGGCAAGAAAATGTGGATAACATTTAGAAAGGATAGAAGACGAATGACAGAATTGATAGGAAAAACACATAGCGAAAGCCGGCTTATTACAGAGGACATGCTGGCCAGCAGCTTAAAAAGCGGCGGCGTGGACGTCCTGGCGACCCCCTATATGATTGCGATGACGGAATATGCCTCTATGCAGCTTGTCCAGCCCCATCTGCCGCAGGGAATCACGACGGTGGGTACCCTGGTCAATATCACCCACAGCGCGCCGTCGGCGGCGGGGATGACAGTCACCGCCGAGGCGGAACTGGTGGAAACCGATGGACGCCGCTTTGTTTTCCGGGTAACGGCGCGGGACGATCAGGGCGTCATCGGCGAGGGCGTCCATGAGCGGCATAGCATCAAAGCCGCCGGATTTGAAGAAAAAGCCCGGGCACGGGCCGGAAAATAAGGGAAAACCCGTTGACAGCGTTGCATTTTTGTGATATTATGGCCATTGCCGCATGTGTCGGGCTTTATAAGCGACCCTTTTTGTGAGGGTCCGCCCGCCGACAGCGAGTCTGAAGAAAAGGCAGGTACGTGTCATGTACGCCATTATCGAAACCGGCGGCAAACAGTACAAGGTGCAGGACGGCGACGTTCTGTTCATTGAAAAACTGGATGCCGAAGAGCAAGCCTCCGTAACCTTTGACAAGGTGGTGGCTCTGCACAACGACAAAGAGCTGGTAACCGGCGCGCCCTATGTAGCCGGCGCCACGGTGGAAGCTAGCGTCCTCAAAAACGGCAAGGGCAAGAAAATTGCGGTGTTTACCTATAAACCCAAAAAAGGCAGCAAACGCGCCATGGGTCATCGCCAGCCCTATACGAAAGTGCAGATCAGCGCGATCAAAGCGTAAAGACCATGACGCGGGTTGTGTTTCATACGGCGGGACCGGAGATAACCGGGTTTGAAATGCGCGGCCACAGCGGCGCCGGCGTGGCCGGCGAAGACGTGGTATGCGCGGCGGTATCCTCCGCGGCCTATATGGCGGCGAACACCATTACCGAGGTCTGCGGCTGCGCGGCGAAGGCCGACGCGGACGATGGCTATATGCGGGTTTTGGTGCCTAGGGGCGATGCCGTCCGGTGCCAGGACATTTTAAAGGGGTTCCGGCTGCATATGGACCAGCTTGCGGGGCAATATCCCCACCACATTCAGGTAACCGATTTGGAGGTGTAAACGATGCTGAAAATTAACATTCAACTGTTTGCCCATAAAAAGGGCGTGGGTTCCACCAAAAACGGCCGTGATTCCGAGTCCAAACGTCTCGGTGTGAAACGGGCCGACGGGCAGTTCGTCCTGGCGGGCAACATCCTGGTTCGCCAGCGGGGCACGCACATTCATCCCGGCGAGAACGTGGGTATCGGTTCCGACGATACGCTGTTCGCTAAAATGGATGGCAAAGTGCGCTTCGAGCGGATGGGCAAAGACCGGAAAAAGGTCAGCGTCTACGCGGTCGAGCAGTAAAAGCGCGACGAAATCCCTGCCGTGTAGTCGGCAGGGATTTTTTATTAGATCGACACGGTGAGGACGCGGCCGCATACGCGTTCCCCAGAGGGGCAATATAAAAAAGCCGCTTCAGGCGGGCGGAAGGACGAAATACGATGGCATACACAATACCCGATGAATTCGGGTGGGAGCTAAAAATCGATTCCTATATGGTCGGCCCGGACGCGACGCTGCGCCCCTCCTCACTGCTGCAATTGCAGCAGGAAGTAGGAGAGCGGCATTTCGGCGGGGGCGGCCTGGGCTGCGAGGAGTTGCTGCGGGAGGGGTTGGTATTTGTCCTCACCCGCTTGCGTACGGAAATCCGCCGCCCGCCGCGCCTTAATGAAACCGTGCGGGTGGAAACTTGGCACCGGCAGGCAAAGGGTGCCCAGTTTTTTCGGTGTTACCGCGTCGTAACACCGCAGGGGGAGTCCTTGGTGGAAAGCGTGTCGGCCTTCACGCTTGTGGATCCGGTGGAACACAAGCTGCTGCGACCCTCGGTGTTTGATCGGTTTGGAATTACCGGGCAAGACCGCACGGTGGAGCATTGTCCCGATCCGGCCCGCATCCGCTTGCCGGAGGGTTTGCAGCCGGTCGGGGAGCATAGGGTGCGGTGGTCGGAGATCGATTTTAACGGGCACCTCAACAACACGCGGTATGCGGATATTGTCTGCGATTACGCACCGGGAGGCATGGATGGCCGGAGGGTCACTGGTCTTGAGATCGGTTACCACCGGGAAGCGCGGCCCGGGCAGCCGCTGACGCTGTCGGCCGCAGACGACGGGGCGGCCATTTGGATGCGGGGAACCCGGGAGGACGGCCCCTGCTTTGACGCCCGGATGACCTATATACGGGATACGGACAGATAAAGGAGACACCATGTTTGTAGATGTAGCAACCATTCAGGTGCGCGCCGGCAACGGCGGCAACGGGGCGGTGGCGTTCCACCGCGAAAAATATGTGGCGTCCGGCGGGCCGGATGGCGGCGATGGCGGCGTGGGCGGCAATGTGATATTTGTCGCCGACGACGGGGTTAGCACCCTGGCCGATTTTCGCTATAAACGCAAGTACGCGGCGGGAAACGGCGAGGATGGCGGCTCCAAACGCTGCTTTGGTAAAAAAGGCGGCGATTGTGTGATCCGGGTGCCCCGCGGCACCTTGATTTATGACAACGCAACCGGCCGCCTGATGGCGGACGTGTCAACGGACGAGCCGTTTGTGGCGGCACGCGGCGGCCGGGGCGGCTGGGGCAATTCCCATTTTGCCACCCCCACCCGGCAGGCTCCCCGCTTTGCCAAACCGGGGATGCCCGGCGAGGCCTTTGAACTGCGGCTGGAGCTCAAGCTGCTGGCCGACGTCGGGCTGGTCGGATTCCCCAATGTGGGCAAGTCCACCCTGGTATCGGTGGTGAGCGAGGCGAAACCGCAAATTGCCAATTACCACTTCACCACCATCACGCCGGTACTGGGCGTGGTGCGGGTGGCACAGGGCGCATCCTTTGTGATGGCGGACATTCCCGGCGTCATCGAAGGGGCCAGCGAAGGCGTGGGCCTGGGGCACGATTTCCTGCGCCACGTGGAACGCTGCCGCCTGCTGGTGCACGTAGTGGATGTGGCGGGCAGCGAAGGCCGTGACCCAATCACCGATTTTGAGACGATCAATCGGGAACTGAAAACCTTTAATCCGGAGCTGGCTTCCCGTCCCATGGTGGTGGCCGGCAACAAATGCGATCTCGCGAGCGACGAGCAGCTCGCGGCGTTTGAGCAGGCTATGAAGGAGCGCGGCTATCCCTACTTCCCCATCATGGCGCCCATCGCCCACGGCACCGACGCGCTGGTTAATTTTTGCGCCGCGCGGCTGGCGCAGCTCCCGCCCATCCAGCGGTATGAGCCGGAACCGGAAGCGCTGCCGGAAACGCCGCCGGATACGCGGGCGGTGAATATCACCCGGCACGGAGACGTGTTCTTTGTCGAGGGAGCGTGGCTGCTGCAGGTGATGCGGTCGATCAACTTCGACGATTACGAAAGCCTGCAGTATCTGGAGAGGACGCTGCAGTCCGCCGGCGTGATCGACGCACTGCGGGAGGCGGGCGCCTCCGAGGGCGATACCGTGAGTATCTATGATTTTGAATTTGACTTTGTGGAATAAAGAGGAATGAAAATGGACAGACTGTATCCAGAAGAGGTGGACGTGCGGACGCTCAGCCCGCTGACGCTGGCTTTTGTGGGCGACGGGGTATACAGCCTCATGGTGCGGGAGAAACTGGCCAGCGAGGCCAACCGGCCCAACGGGGCGCTGCACAACATGGCGGTGCATCAGGTACGGGCCGAGGCCCAGGCCGCCGCCATGGAGCGGCTGCTGCCGCTCCTCTGTGAGGAGGAAGAGGCTGTCTACAAGCGGGGACGCAACGCGCATACCGCCCGCAGCGGCAACGATTACCACAAGGCCACCGGTTTGGAAGCCCTGTTCGGGTTTCTTTACCTGGCCGGGCGGATCGACCGCGTACGGGTGCTGTTTGCGGCCGCGGTAGAGGATGAACCAGCCTGCCTCATATAAAAAGGAGGCGGCGTTATGGCCGGCAACCGGCAAAACCTGAAAAAGAACGCGGTGGATGGCCTGCTCTATCTGCTGGGCACCTTCCTGTATGCGTTGTCGGTCAATGTTTTCACCGCGCCCAATCACATCGCGCCCGGCGGCGTGACGGGCCTGGCGACGGTGCTCAATTACCTGTTTTCCCTGCCCATCGGCGTGATGATCTGGGCCATGAACCTGCCGCTGCTGATTACAAGCTGGTTTCGGCTGGGTAAGGATTTTACCATCCGCACGCTGGTGGCCACCACCATGACCGCTATTCTGGTGGATGGAACGGTGCCCTTTTTGCCGGTGTTTAAAGGCAACATGATCCTTACCTGCATTTTCGGCGGGCTGTTGTCCGGCGTGGGCCAGGCGCTGATTTTCATGCGGGGAGCGACCACCGGGGGCAGCGACGTGGTGGCCCGTCTGCTGGAAAAGAAATTCAGCGGCATCCCCATCGGCCGGTTAATGCTGGCGGTGGACGGCATTGTGGTGGCCATTGCCGCCGTTGCTTACCGAGACGTGGAAAGCGCCCTGTACGCCATTTTGATGATCTATGTGGCGTCCGAGGTGATCGATACGCTGGTTTACGGCCGCACCGGCGGCAAGATGCTGCTGATCATGTCCAGGGAACCGGACAGGATCACCAAGGCGATCTTTGCCAAAATGGAGCGGGGCCTGACGGTGCTGAAAGCCACCGGCGCCTATACCGGTGACGACCGGCAGGTGCTGCTCTGTGCGGTGAGTCGGTCGGAGGTGTATCCCCTGCGGATGCTGGTGGCGGAGATCGACCCCAAGGCGTTCATCATCATCTCCTCCGCCGACGAGGTGCGGGGACTGGGGTTTGCCTCGCATAAATAAAGAAGAAAAGCAGCCGTTTACGCGGCTGCTTTTTTTATTAGAACAAGTTGGTCTAAAAATGCCCGTGGCGGAGAAAGTGTGGTATTCTTACTCTTGTCCATGCTGCATGGACAAGAGTAAAGGAAAGGATGAAGTCCACTATGTTTATACGACAAGTAAAGCAGGCCAGATACGAGCAATTGGTACAAACCCTTACAGACAAGTCCCCTTCCCGCCCTTTGGACTGTAGTTACGATGTTCCAATGAAGGTAAACGATTTGCACTATACGGTTCGTGTTCAGCCGGAACGGCATTGCCGTGTGGCGGTGTTGCAGGCCATACGTGTGACTCCTGACGGGGAAGCATGGCAGGGAGAACGTATCACAAGCGGCGCGATGCTGTCAGCTCTGCTGGAACTACTGCTCTATCAGGCGTGCCGGTAGGCCGTCCCACATAGCGTCACAAAACCAGCCCGGACTTGTCCGGGCTTTTTTATCGTCATGCGGGGCCTTTCTACTACATATATATAAACCTGTACAGGAATAAACAGACGAGGTGTTGCGTATGACCATCCATGTCGTGCAGGCCGGGGAAAACCTGCGCCAGATCGCGGAGCTTTATAATGTATCCGTACAGCGGCTGATCGCGGACAACGGTATTCTCAATCCCAACGCTCTGGTCGAGGGGCAGGCTCTGGTCGTTTTGATTCCCACTCAAACCTATACCGTGCAGCCAGGCGACACGCTGGAGTCCATCGCGGCGCAGACCGGGGTCCCCGCCCTCACGCTGGTGCAGAATAACGTGGGACTTGTCACCGGCCGGCTGTACCCTGGCCAGACGCTGGCGCTGGCCTTTGAAGGTGCAAAAGAGGGGACGCTGGCCGTCACCGGCTACGCCTATCCGTTCATCAACCGCGGTATCCTCGCCAACGCCCTGCCGTACCTCACCTATCTCACTATTTTCGGCTACGGATTTACGGTGGGCGGCGACCTGATTCCCGATAACGATGAAGAACTCATTGCCATTGCGGAGCAGTTTGGCGTCGGGCCGGTCATGCTGCTGTCCACCATTACTGAAAACGGTAAGTTCAGCACCGAACGGGCAACCGCCATGCTGTCCAGCACGGCCGTGCAGGATCGACTGATCGGCAATATAGTGGCAAATATGAAAGAAAAAGGCTACATAGGGCTGGATATTGATTTTGAATTCGTGGACCCGGCCGTGAGGGAAAATTATATACGGTTTATTGAAGAAGCGACTCGCCGTCTCAATGCCGAGGGCTATTTTGTCAATGTCGATCTGGCGCCCAAAACCTCCGCTGATCAACCGGGCCTGCTTTATGAAGCGCATAATTATGAACGTATCGGCGCTATTGCGGACACGGTGCTGATTATGACCTATGAATGGGGCTATTCGGAGGGGCCGCCTATGGCGGTGGCGCCCTTACCCAATGTGGAGCGGGTGATAAACTATGCCCTGACAGCGATTCCCCGGGAAAAGATCAATATGGGAATCCCCAATTATGGGTACGACTGGCCTCTGCCGTATGAACGAGGCGTCACCGTGGCTCGATCGCTGGGCAATCTGGAAGCGGTTCGGCTGGCGGAGCGGGTGCGGGCCAACATCTTGTTTGATGAGGAGGCGCAAAGTCCTTATTTCTACTACCGCGGCCCAGAAGGACGGGAACATGTGGTCTGGTTTGAGGATGCCCGCAGCATCCAAGGCAAGCTGAGGCTGGCTATGGGGAAAGGGCTGCGGGGCGTCTCCTATTGGAACCTGATGCGTGCTTTCCCCCAAAACTGGGCCGTATTGAACAGTTTGGTGAATATCATACGAATAAACGGGTAGAGGGAACGATTATAGAGGGAAACGCATTGTTTCATGTGAAACAATGCGTTTCCCTCTTTTCTATTACCAGAAGGTGTGCTATAATAAAAAATATGTTAAACTGGGATAGAAGTTTAGGAAGGGCGGAACACCATGGGAAAGATAATGGCCGTTGTCAACCAAAAAGGCGGCGTGGGCAAAACCACTACCACCGTGAATTTGATTGCGGCGCTGGGAGAAAAGAAACAGAAAGCCCTGTTGGTAGACATCGACCCGCAGGCGAACGCGACCAGCGGCCTGGGGGTGGACAAGCGGGAGACGGAGGTCACCACCTACGATGTGTTGATTGGCTCCGCCAAACCGGCGGATATCGTGCTTCATACGGCGTTTGAAGGGGTGGATTTGATGCCCTCCGGCATAGCCCTGGCGGGAGCTGAGGTGGAAATGGTGGAGCTGCCCCGGCGGGAGGGACGGTTAAAGGCCGCCCTGGCAGAACTGCGGGACCAGTACGATTACATTCTGATTGACTGTCCCCCTTCCCTGGGATTGCTGACCCTGAACGCGCTGTGCGCCGCGGATACCCTGTTGGTACCAATTCAGTGTGAATATTACGCGCTGGAGGGTCTTTCCCAGCTGATGACGACGGTACGGCAGGTAAAACGGCTTTATAACGAACCGCTGGAATTGGAGGGCGTGGTCATGACCATGTACGACAAACGCCTGAACCTGACGCGGCAGGTAACCAGGGAAGTGGAAAAATATTATCCCCGCAAAGTGTTTTCCACGGTGATCCCCCGCACGGTGCGGCTGTCGGAAGCCCCCAGCTTTGGGCAGCCGATCAATTATTATGACCATGCTTCCAAAGGTGCGCGGGCTTACCGCAAGCTGGCGGATGAAATACTGAAGAAAAAGTAAGGAGGGGCGGATATGGCGGCACCAAAAGGCGGCCTTGGAAAAGGGCTTGAGGCCCTGTTTAAAGAAAATACGGCGGATGAGGGCCAGATTATCACCGTAAGACTGTCTGAGATAGAGCCCAACCGGGAGCAGCCGCGTAAGCAGTTCGATGAAGCGGCGCTGGCGGAACTGTCCGATTCCATTGCCCAGCACGGCATCATTCAACCGCTGTTAGTGCGGCCGTTGGCCGTCGGCGGCTATCAGTTGGTCGCGGGTGAGCGGCGCTGGCGCGCGGCTCGTATGGCCGGACTGACCGAAGCGCCGGTGGTGATTCGGGAAATGGGAGACCAAGAGGCTGCGGAACTGGCGATGATTGAAAATCTGCAGCGGGAAGATCTAAATCCCATGGAAGAGGCCCGCGGCTACCAATCACTGATGGATGGATACGGGCTGACACAGGAGGAAACAGCCAGGGTGGTCAATAAATCGCGGCCAGCCGTCGCCAACGCCCTGCGGCTGCTCAACCTGCCGGATACGGTAGCGGAGATGGTGCTGGCCGGCCGGTTGTCGGCGGGTCACGCACGGGCGCTGCTGGCATTTCCCACACCGGAACAGCAGGAAGCCATGGCTATCAAGGCAGAGGAGGAACGCTTATCGGTGCGGGAGCTGGAGAAACGCGCCAAAGAGGCGGGGTCCCGTCGGGTTGTTTCACGTGAAACAGCGGACAAGCTGTTCACCGGCGATAGTTTTTACAGCGAAGTGGAACTGGCGCTGAAGGAACAGTTGGGCCGCAAGGTAAAAGTGCAGAAGAACGCCAAAGGAGCGGGTACCCTGCAACTGGAATTTTACAGCCAAGAGGATTTGCAGGAGCTGGCCAACCGGTTATATGGCCGCCCGGCGGTTGGCTGACTAGACATATAAAGAGAAAGGAAAGAACGATATATGTTGGATATAAAAGTGGTCCGGACGGAACCGGAACGGGTCAAAGAGGCCATGCGCAGCCGTAACAAGGACATGGATGCGGAGGTGGACCGTGTTCTGGCCATCGATGCCCAGCGCCGAGAGCTCAGCACCCAGGCGGACGCGCTGAAAGCCGAGCAGAACCAGGCCAGCAAAACCATTCCCCAGATCAAAAAAGAGGGCGGCGACATTTCCGCCATTATGGAGCGTATGAAACGGCTGTCCGAGGAAGTCAAAGGGCTGGACGGACAGATTGCGGGACTGGAGACGGAGCAGCGGAATATATTGCTTTCCATTCCCAATATTCCGCATGAAAGCGTTCCTTATGGCAAGGACGATAAGGAAAATCAGGATATGCGGCACTGGGGTGAGCCGACGAGCTTCGATTTTGAGCCGCAGCCGCATTGGGACCTGGGTGCCCGGCTTGGGATACTGGATCCGGAAACGGCGGCCAAGGTAACCGGGGCGCGTTTCCATTTCTATAAAGGGCTGGGTGCGCGGCTGGAACGGGCGATTATCAATTTTTTCCTAAATACCCATACGCAGAATGGATACACCGAAATTCTGCCGCCATTTATGGTCAACCGTGCCTCCATGACGGGAACCGGCCAGCTGCCGAAGTTTGAAGAAGACGCATTTAAACTGGCAAACGAGGATTACTTTTTAATCCCCACCGCTGAGGTGCCGGTTACCAACATGCACCGGGATGAAATTCTCGACGGCAGTCAACTCCCCCTTAAATATTGTGCCTATTCCGCTTGCTTTCGTGCCGAAGCGGGTTCAGCTGGACGCGATACCCGCGGACTGATCCGCCAGCATCAGTTTAATAAAGTGGAACTGGTAAAATTTGTAGACCCGGATACCAGCTACGAAGAGCTGGAAAAACTGACGCGGGATGCGGAAAAAGTATTGCAGCTTCTGGGCCTGCCCTATCGCGTAGTGACTTTGTCTACCGGCGACCTCGGGTTTTCCAGCGCCAAGACCTATGACATCGAAGTGTGGATGCCCTCCTATGGCCGTTATGTGGAAATTTCCAGTTGTTCTAATTTTGAAGACTACCAGGCCCGCCGCGCGGCCATCCGCTTTAAGAACGGCCCCAAAGAAAAAGCGCGTCTGGTGCATACGCTCAATGGTTCCGGTGTAGCGGTCGGCCGCACGGTAGCGGCCATTATGGAGAACTACCAGAACGGGGACGGGTCTGTGACCGTGCCCGAGGTGCTGAGACCGTATATGGGTGTGGACGTGATCCGTCGCGGCTAAGGTGCGTCCCCCGTCCTTTGACGGGGGACCAAGCGCAGCAGAACATATGTTTACAGCAATCTTTGCGCAGTAAAGCAGTATTAAACATCAAAAAACGACTGTAAATAACGGAAAATAGGTGAAATAGCACATAGCCCATGTAGAATGTTTAGAGGTTTCGCCGAATGAATTTTCTTGAAAACGGACAAGCGATTTGTTACAATGAAACTGTCTATAGGACTGACATTTCCATCTTGGAAACGTGGAAATTGGAAAAGGAGAATGAAGTATGGGAGCAAAAGGACAGTATGCCAAGAGGGTTCTTTCCATGGCGGCTGCTGCGGTTCTCACCGTAACGAGCTTTAGCGTGTTTACGCCCGCAAAAGCCGAGCAGGTGGAAGCCAAACCGCAGTATCCATTTATGGACACAGCCTTGACTTTCGAGGAACGCGCGGCCGACCTCGTGTCACGGCTGACATTGGATGAAAAAATTTCGCAGCTTGGCCGGACGGCGGCGGCGGTGCCGCGCCTGGGCCTTGCAAAATACGATTACTGGAATGAGGCGCTGCACGGCATCCAGAACGGTACCGGCGAAGGCACGTCCTTCCCGCAGCCGCTGAGCATGGCTCAGACGTGGGATACCGCGTTTATTGAAGAAGTGGCCAGCGCCATTGCCGATGAATGCCGGGGCCATAATCAGCCAGCCGAACTTGGCGGTCGCGGCCGGGGCCTGACCTATTGGTGCCCCACCATCAACCTGGACCGGTCGCCGCTGTGGGGCCGTACGACGGAAGCCTATGGCGAGGACGCCTTTGTAGCCGGTATGCTGGCCAGCGCGTTTGTCGACGGCATGCAGGGCGATGCGGATGAAAACGGCGGTTATTTGAAGACCGTTGCGACGATCAAGCACTATGCCCTGAACAACCACGAAAATGGCCGCGGCTCTACTTCCTCCGATACGAGCGAAGCGGACATCCGCGATTATTACACCAAGGTCTTCCGCTATGTGGTGGAGAATACCGAAGTGGCGTCGCTGATGAGCGCTTATAATGCGGTCAACAACACGCCCAGCTCGGGTAATACCTTCCAGCTGATGACTCTGCTCCGCAAAACATTCGGATTTACCGGGTTTGTAACGTCGGACTGCGGCGCTATCGGTAACCTGAAGGATTCGCAGAACTGGAAACCCACCATGGATAACATTACGCTGGCTCCGGGTAAAGAGCTCTCCGCTTATGTCGACGCGGACGGCGTTGTCACCAAAGAGGGTTCCGTTGCGCTGGCTATGATGGCTGGCTGCGACATGGATTGCGGTGAAGTGTATCCCTCCAATGCGAAAAAAGCGTACAACCAGGGTCTTGTAACGGAGTCCCAGATTGAAATAAACGTGTACAACAGCCTGCTGTCCCGTTTCAAACTCGGTGAGTTTGATCCGGATGAAAAAGTCGAATACCGCAGCGATGCCTACAGCTTTGCCAACGCGGTAGAGAGCGAGGAGCATCGGGCTCTGGCGGATGAAGCGGCCAATAAATCGGTTGTGCTTCTTAAGAACGACGGCATTCTGCCGCTAGACGCCAGCAAACTGACGAAGGTCGTTGTTGTCGGCGATCAGGTTGAGGTGTGCGATCTGGGTAACTATTCCGGAAAGCCCCAGAAAAAGAACCTGATCTCCATGTACGATGGTATCAGCGACTATCTGTTTACCCACAACAAAAATGTTAAACTGGACAAAGTGACCTCTTTTGGCGAAAACGGCGCCATCAAAGCCGAGGATCAGGAACTGATTAAAGCGGCTGACGCCGTCATCGTTCTTGGCAGCGATACGCACGCCGATTCATCCGAAGGCCATGACCGTGAGGAACTGGTTCTGACCCGCAATCAGAACGCCATCATCAGCAACGTCGGCAAACTGAATGCGAATACGGTCCTGTACCTGCAGACCTCCAACATGGTCGAACTCAAAGAATTCAAAAACGATGTTAAAGCCATTCTGTGGAGCACGCAGAACGGACAGAGCCAGGGCGTGGGCATGGCCAACCAGATCTTTGGTGAAGTCAACCCCTCCGGCAAGCTGACCTTTACCTGGTTTGCGGATGAGGATCAGATCCCGGGCATTCGTCAGTATGGCATGAACAAGGCCTATGGCAAAGACGAAAAAGAGTATTCCCATGGCGGCTGGACCTATCAGTATTCCACGGCGGATAAAGAATACGCGTTTGGCTATGGCCTGAGTTATACCAATTACGAATATTCCAATGTCAATGTCAATACTTCTACGGTGGACGCCAACGGCAAACTGACGGTGACGGCGACCATTAAGAACGCAGGACAGATGGACGGCTCTGAAGTGGTGCAGGTATATGTCAAATATCCGCAGGCGTCCAATGTGCCGGATGGCATGATTAAACAGATCAAAGGCTTCGCGAAAGTCGACCTGGCGAAGGGCGAAAGCAAAAACGTCAGCATCGATCTGGACGTTTCGGATTTCTGTTTCTGGGACGGCGAAAAAGAAGTGGTACCGGCGGGCGAATATACAATCGAAGTCGGTGCTTCCAGCGAAGATATCCGCGGTACCAAAAAAGTAACGGTTACGGGTGCGCTGGCTGACAAAATGAATGTACTGACGGCGACCCCCAGCGGTGTCAGCATCGACATAGCTCAGGCGAATGCGGCGATCACGACCGATGTCACCATTGCCATGAAGAACGACATGTTCCTGGATAACAGCAAAGCCACCATTACGTATAAGAGCAGCGACGAAACGGTTGCGAAAGTCGACGCTACCGGCAAGGTGACGGGGGTTAACGCTGGTGTTGCCACCATTACCGTCACCGCTCAGTACGGCGGTGAAACCATGACGGCCAGCTATCCGGTAGCGGTAAAAGCCGGTCTGAAGGCGACGGGCCTGAAAGTCGCGGGCAAAGATGTTGAGAATTTCGACGCGATGACCACAACTTACAATGTAGCGGTGAAAGACGGCAAAGTGCCGGATGTTTCCGCAACGGCGGCGTCCGGTGTGGACGTTAAAGTTGTTAAAGCGACTTCCGTGCCCGGCGTGACCACAGTCACCCTGACTAAAGGCGAGCAAAAAGTGGTCTACACCGTCAACTTTGTAGACGCGTGCGATATTACGGCGATTGAGTTCCCGAGTGTGAAGCTGACGACCGAACAGGCCAAAAACTACAAGCTGGACGCAAAAGCGACCCTGGCGACCTGTGACCAGTCGGCGCATAAGGATCAGGCGGTCACTTACACCTACAAGCTGGTGAATACGGCTGATCAGACTGCGACGGCGACGCTGGACGGCGATACCCTCAAGGTGACCAGCGAAGGCCGCGTTACGGTGGCAGTTACCGCCTCCTATAACGGCGCGGTAAAATACGCGACGGCGCAGTTCCTGGTTTCGGATAAAGTGGATCGCAGCAAACTGGAAGAGGCCATCCGTGTGAAACTGGCGGGCGATGACTTTGACCCGGAAACGTTAAACAACTATTATAAGCAGATTGAATTGGCCCGGGAAGTGTTCTTTAATGAAAATGCTACCCAGGCGCAGGTCGACAAGGCGTATGAAGACCTGATGGCTGTTAAGGATAAACTGGTTGACCGCACCTATGTTGTGGCCAATTATCCGGATGCGAACGCCACTCATTCCTTTAACAACGATCAGAACATTTACGTTGACTGGAAGAAATCAAAAGATGCCGAAAATAAGGATGTCACCGTTGACTTCACGACGCACAAAGCCGATAAGCTGGAGCTGCGCTTTAAAGTGACGGTAACGCCGACCAATTGGGATGCGTCTTTTGACAGTGTGATTAACGGGGCCGGCAGCTGGATTAAACTGCGTTCCAATGATCAGACCAACAAAGCGGACGACCCGGATTTGAAAGAATTCGGCGGAAGCATGGATACCAATAGCGAGCACAACTACGGTTGGGCTGTTAAGGATTACATCAAAGACTGGGGCACCACCGAAGTGGTGATTCCGCTGGCCGACGAGGATGGCAACCTGCCGGTTGTGACCAAAGGCATGAAACCGGATGGCACGCACAATACCTCCCGCGGCAAGATTGATTGGTCTGAGATGGATCGGTTCTTTATGATTATTGCCAATAACAAAGCCGCCCTGAACAATATGTCCTACACCGTAAAACTGGAAGACGTTCGCGTAGTGGACAAAACTCTGGAAGAGCAGCGCGAAGAGCTGAATGCTCTGCTGACCGAGTCGGTCAAGGTTGAGGATTGCAAGGATCAGGCGAAAGTAACGGCTTACGAAGATGCGTTCGCGGCAGCAGAAGAGGCCATCAAGGGTGAAAACGTACTGAAAATCATCAATGCGAAAGAAGCCCTGATTGCTGCGAGAGATGCGCTGGGTGTTGCGGTTACGGTCAATAAGACGGCGCTGAAGGAAGCGCTGGATGCACAGGTGAAGGATCTGGATCGGTATACGGCGGCATCGGTTGCCGAGTATAAAGCTCGGATTAAGACCGCGACCGATGTGTACGAAAAGGCCGACGCGACACAGATCGAGGTCAACCGCGCAGTGACGGGACTTGCCGATGTCAACAGCGTTCTGCAGCTGATCAAGGTCACGCCGTATGTCCTGGCAACCCTCCAGGATGGAGAGAAAGAGGTAGAAAATCACTATCTCCAGGTACAGGCAAAGGCCGATGTGGATCTGACGGCGGAAAAAGACTATACGGTTACCGTGCGTTATGATGTGAAGCTGGAAAGCACGCATCCGCAGACGCCTAGCAATAACGACTGGCTGAAATATGTCGTCAACGGCAAAGCGCGCGCCTGGTATGCAGAGGTTCCGAATAATGATAACGGCGTGGATATTGCCAAGATGGACTGCAGCAAAGACAGCGTTATGACCAGCTACACGAAGCCTGGTGAATGGATGACCATTACGCAGGAACTGCCGGTGGAAGTGCTGGAAGCTGGTAAACTGACGCAGTTCGACATGTTCATGTACAACGACACCCATAATTATGCCACCAACCCGGATGAAGACATCAACTGGAACAAGGATACTGGCGTAAAAATGACGGTGCGGAATATTGTTGTCATGTCTGACCGCCCGACCGGCGAGGAGCCCAGCGTTGACAAATCCCTGCTTAATGACGCGATTGCGGAGGCGGAAGACATTGATACTACGCTGTACACGGACGAGACTGTGGCCGACTTGAACACAGCTCTGACGGAAGCGAAGAAAGTGGCGAACGACGCAGCGGCGACGCAGGCGAAAGTGAACGAGGCCTTGGATGCGCTGAACGAGGCTATGGATGCTCTGGAAAAGAAACCGGTTGAGCCGGATGTCGACTATGGTAATGTCAACGGCAAAGACGGCGTGACAGCTGAGGACGCTCTGCTGGTTCTGCAGGCTTCAACTCAAAAGATTACCCTGAGTGCGGAACAGACACTGGCTGCGGATGTAGATGGAAAAGATGGAGTAACGGCTACCGACGCTCTGTTGATTCTGCAGTTTGCGACCAAGAAGATTGCGTCTTTCCCGGTTGAGGCGAAATAATCTGGATTCCGTCTGCATGAAGATCAAATGAAATAGAAAGCCCCCGAAAAGGTATCCTTTTCGGGGGCTCCTTTTATTTTAGGATGATAAAATAAAAATGAGTATGCCTGCTAAAACCGTATCCCGGTTGGATTCATAGGGCAAAAGAAAAAACGCAGACGGGTGTATGTCAAAATGACATGAAAGGCCAATGAAAAACTGACCCTCCGCGCGTACCGTCTGCGCCTTTCAAGAGGAAGAGAAAAAAGAGGAAGAATCCAACCGTATGTTTTACGGCTGGATAGTCAGTAAAGGAAAAACCTTTATCGACAAGAAAAGTATAAAAGCCCTATGTGAAGATTGTATGAAGGCTTTATAGCAGCCCTGTAAATTTAATATCGAAAACACTGGTTATGCAAAAATAAATAAAAAACGATGCCGGCACAGCAACCAACATCGTTTTATTTATTCTTATTTATCAATGCGCATAGAAATGTCCAGGGCTGTCACGGAGTGGGTTAAAGCACCAATGGATATAATATCGACGCCGGTTTCCGCTACGGCACGTAGCGTTTGGGCCGTAATACCGCCGCTGGCTTCCAGCGGCACACGACCATTAACAAATTGTACGGCCTCGCGCATCTCCTCACAGGACATATTGTCAAGCATTATGACATCGGCCCCAGCGGTCAGCGCCTGTTTCACTTCGTCCAGGTTGCGGGTTTCCACTTCCAATTTTACCATATGTCCCAGTTTCTCCCGAATAAGCGCAACGGCCTGTGGGATCCCTCCGGCAGCATCGATATGATTATCCTTGAGCATGGCCGCATCAGATAGATTAAAGCGGTGATTTTTACCCCCGCCTACAACAACCGCGTATTTCTGCAATGCCCGCATGCCCGGAAGCGTCTTTCGGGTATCGGTTATGGCCGCTTTAGTGCCGGCAACCAGTTCTGACGCCTGATGGGTAGCGGTAGCCACACCGGACATGTGCTGCAGAAGGTTTAGCGCTGTGCGCTCTCCTTTTAAAAGAGCCTGCGTATTGCCCTCAAATTCCGCAATCAAATCCCCTTTGTGCACCACGGAACCTTCGGCTATGTGAATGGCAGCGGTCATGGTGTCGTCCAATAACCGGAATACCCGCAGCGCAACATCGAGCCCACACAGGATACCGTCCGCTTTGGCAACGAAACGGGCCGTGGTGCGTGCCTCCGGGGAGATCATCAGGTCCGTGGTGGTATCGATATAGGTAATATCTTCGCTCAAGGCGGTTTCAATTAGCCGGTCAATATAAAATTGCGGCAGCATAATTTAGTCCCCTTTCTGTTGGCGGGAGGCCATTACCTCACGCAATATGATGACGCAGATAGTAGCCAGACTTTTGGCCTCCATATAATCGGTGGTCACCGCGTAGTGCCCGTTTTGCAGGGTGCGCAGGATGTCCTCCGCACGAGACAGGCCTTGCTTTACTGCATCGTAATCCGGAAGGACAAACCAGGCCTTTTGCATGATCTCACGGATTTCCGTGCGATAGCCGGGTTCCATTGGGCGCGAGCCCGACGGTATAGCCGGTTGGGGCGTATCAACCCCGCTTGATTCATGCCGCAACCGGCGGCTGATATCGTATGTACAGCGGCGGGAAAATACCAACGCCTCCAGCAAAGAGTTGCTGGCCAGGCGGTTTAATCCATGTACGCCGGTATGGGAACATTCTCCGGCGGCATAAAGCCGGTCAACCGTGGTATCTCCGTACACATTAACATCGATGCCACCCATCAAATAGTGCTGACAAGGAAAAACGGGGATACGTTCCTTGGTAATGTCTACGCCCTCTTCCAGGCAGCGGCTGTAGATCATGGGAAACCGGTCCTTGATAAACGCGGGGCCGCGGGCGGTAATATCCAAGTAAAAATTCTCGCTGCCGGTGCGGGCCGCTTCTTTCATAATGCAGCGGGATACCACGTCCCGTGGCGCCAGCTCGCCGCGTTCGTCATAACGGGGCATAAAGCGTTCTCCGGCATGATTCAGCAGCAAAGCCCCTTCACCGCGTACCGCTTCAGATATAAGAAACCGTTCCCGGCCAGCCGCTGCCGCAAAAGCAGTGGGATGAAATTGTACCAGCCGTAGGTTTTTAATCCGTGCTCCCAGCTCATAGGCCAAGGTAATGCCGTCGCCGGTGGCGATGGCGGAATTGGTTGTATAGGGATAGACCCGGCCAATTCCGCCGGTACACAGGATGCAATAGGAGCAGGTAAGTGCCTCATAGGTGTCATTTTTCAGCAGTCCGGCCCAAAAACCGCCCGGCGCCGGTGTCAGTGAAATGAGCTGCGACCAATCCCATATCGTCACATTGCTCCGCCGCTTCACCGCGGCCAACAATTTTTCCGTAATCTCACGGCCTGTGGAGTCCTTGTGATGCAGAATCCGCCGCCGCGAATGGCCGCCTTCCAGCGTCATGGAAATATGTTGAGTCTCATCCTTATCAAAATCCACGCCCAATTCCTTCATTAGCCGCAGTACGTCTTCCGGGCCTTCGTTGACCAGAATTTCGAGCGAGCGCAGGTCGTTCTTATAACCGCCGGCGATTAGTGTATCCGCTATATGCAGGCGGTAGTCGTCGTGTTCCTTATCCACCACAGCGGCGACGCCACCCTGAGCCAGAAAGCTGTTGCAAAGGGTGGAATCGCGTTTGGACAGGACCAGCACCCGTACATCGGGCGCGAAATTCAGCGCCGCATAGAGGCCGGCGACTCCGCTGCCGGCGATCAGCACGTCAAAATCGTTCATGGTTTCCCCTTCTCATCGTCCCAAATCCATCATGTTTTCCAGGCTGCTACGCGCGGCGTCCATCAGTGCCGTGTCCATGTGGATCTCCTCGCCGCCCCTGCCGTCGATTACGGCTTCCAGGCTGGCCATGGTGGTGCGTTTCATGTCGAGACAGGTCAGCGCCTCCTGCCTGAGCTGATGCAGCCGGCCCGGATACTGCGTATCCAGCTTGTCAACAACGCCGCGTTCTGTGACGACGATGACTTCATCCGTGCCGCCGGCAATGTAATCGATGATGGCCGCTGTGGAACCGGCCATATCTGCCAGAGCGACGGCCTCAGGAACACATTCGGGATGAATGGCCACTTTTGCTTGCGGCCATTGCCGGCGTGCCTGTAGGATATCTTCCGCCGTAATAGCTTGGTGTACAGGGCAGTAGCCGTCCCAAGTAACAATTTCCTTGTCCGGTACCATGCGGCGTACATAATCGCCCAGGTTTTGATCTGGAATAAATAAAATATGGTGCTGAGGAAGCCGCTTGACAATTTTTACCGCCGACGATGAAGTGACACAGACATCACAGACGGCTTTCAGCTCCGCTGTGGTATTGATGTATGCAACCACCGCCCAATCGGGATGTGCCTCACGAAACGCCGCAACGCGCGCCGGCTCGATTTGGCGGGCCATCGGGCAGTCCGCGTCCGGTTCCGCCAAAATGACCCGCTTTTCCGGAGCCAGAATTTTAACGCCTTCCGCCATAAATCGTACGCCGCACAGAATCACGGTGTCCGCCGGCGAGGCGGCTGCCTTTTGCGCCAGCGCGAAGCTGTCGCCCACAATATCGGCAGCGTCCTGAATAGACGGCATTTGATAGGTATGCGCAGCGATGATTGCGTTATGGGCTTGTTTATAGGCCAGGATTTTATCCTGCAAGGTCATGACGGTCCATCCTTCCCGAAAATCGATTTACCGTTAATATATCATACATTTTGCAGAAGCCAATGTCTCAAAAGCTTTGCTTTTGAGACTATTATACCACGTGTTCCGCTAAAATGGCAACCGTTTCTATGGACAAAACGATCAGGCGTGGTATACTAAAATATAGGCACAAAGGGAGGCTGAATGAGTGGAGCTATACGAGAATCAAGAAACCGTGGAACAGGCGGTGCTGGTGTCGGTGGATACCGGCGAATTTGACGTGGAAAGCTCGCTGCGGGAGCTGGAAGAACTGACGCAGACCGCCGGCGCGCAGGTTATCGGCACCATGACGCAGAAACGCGAGTCGATGGATAAGGCGACGGCCATCGGTAGCGGCCGGCTGGAGGAACTGGCGGCATTCTGTTCCGCTAATGAAGTGGATTTGGTTATTTTTGATGAGGAATTGACAGCAACCCAACATCGGAATCTGGAGGAAGCGTTGCCCTGCCGTGTAATTGACCGGACGGCGCTTATCCTGGATATTTTTGCCGGCCGCGCGCAATCGGCTGAGGGCCGGCTGCAGGTAGAGCTGGCACAGCTGCAATACCGGCTGCCCCGGTTGGCTGGACAAGGGGCGGCTTTATCGCGATTGGGCGGCGGTATCGGGACCAGAGGGCCCGGTGAGACCAAGCTGGAGAGCGACCGCCGACATATTCGGCGGCGTATCGCCGCCCTGAAACAGCAGCTTGATGAGGTGGAACGCCGCCGTGCTGGTCGTCGGGAACGGCGGCGAAAAGAAGGGGTGCGGTCGGTGGCCCTGGTCGGTTATACCAACGCGGGCAAATCCACCCTGCTGAATACGCTGACAGATGCCGGTGTGCTGGCAGAGGATAAGCTGTTTGCCACGTTGGACCCGACGGCGCGGGCTTTGCGGCTGCCCGATGGACGGCAGGTGCTGCTGATGGACACCGTCGGTTTTGTGCGACGGCTCCCGCACCAACTGGTGCAGGCGTTCAAATCCACTCTGGAGGAAGCGATAGCGGCGGATGTGCTCATAAACGTGTGTGACGCTTCGGATTCCGAGGTTCTGGAACAGCGTGACGTGACGGTATCCCTGCTCCGGGAGTTGGGGTGTACCGACCAGCCGATCCTGACCGTGTGGAATAAATGCGATGCCGCCCCTATGCCGGATGGGGCGCCCGGCGGTGTGGCTATCAGCGCGTTGACAGGGATGGGGCTGGAATCCCTGCTGGAGGCGGTCGCGCAGGCGCTGCCCCCGGATCGCAGGCGGGTCACCCTCCTGCTCCCCTTCAGCGAAGGCGGACTGGCCCAGGCGTGCCGGGAAGAAGGCGCCGTTGAAAGCGAGGAATATGTTCCTGACGGTCTGAAAATGACCGTGACGCTCGGGCTGCGCTTATTAAGCCGGGTTGAGCCATATATAGTGGAAGAATAAAAACGAATAATACCGTGAAGGGACAAAGCGTCATAAAAGGCCCGTATAATAAAATTTTTATTAAACTATAACAGAAAAAAGCCGTACGGAACATTCCGTACGGCTTTTTTCGTATCCCTCAGGATCGTATTTTTATAATTTGTAAATCAGGTATCATTCGTCCGTACGGCCCAGAGCCTGTTTGATCTGGGTGGTGGAGACCCCTTCGGTACGGTCCAGAAAAACCAGATCGCAGTGATCTTTTAAATAATCGAATTTATCGCTGTCCGCCCAGTCGCTGCCCATAACGACAATATCCACATAGTATTTTTTAATATCGTCCAGCTTCTGTTCCCAGGTTTCCTCAGGGATGACCAAATCCACATACCGGATAGCCTCCAGCATCATCTTGCGGGTCTCAAAATTGTGAAACGCCTTTTTGTGTTTGAGGGCGTTGAATTCATCGGTGGATAACGCGACAATCAAGTAATCGCCAAGCTCCTTTGCCCGTTTCAGCAGGCGAATGTGCCCATAATGCAGCAAATCAAACGTGCCATAGGTTAAAACGCGTTTCATAATCGGTAATCTCCCTTAATTACTCAAGCAGTCGGTAAAACTGATCGACGGCTTCCTGGTTGTATTCCTCAAAATCAACATGCATCGGTTGAACATGTCCGCGAAGCTCCTCCAACATGCCCTGGTACAGCCCTTCCTCCGAATCCTCGACCAGCTTACCGCCATACCGCTGCATAAAGCCGCGAGGGCCGTTGATGTTGGTGGAAATGACCGGCTTGCCGAGAATGTCCGCTTCGGCGATAACAATGCCAAAGCCTTCATAGAGAGACGACAACACAAAATAATCGCAACGTGTCAGCACAATATACGGATTGCTCATGGAGCGAATAACGATGACGTGTTCGTGGCAGGGCAGCGAGGCGGCATGTTCCAAGGTGGTTTCGTACAGCACACCATGTCCGCCCAAAATAACCAGATACGTGTCCGGATGATCCGCCCAGACGCGGTTAAACGCATCGATCAAGCGCAGGTGGCCCTTTTCTGGGGAAAAACGGCCGATCGTAATAAATTTTTTGCTGTCGTTTTCCAATATCGGCTGTAACTGCTGGCGGTCAGGTGTTACAACGGTATCCGAATCCAGCACAAAAGGCTTGGTGGCCTTTTGCAGAATATCACGGTAATGAATAATGTTTTTGGCAAGGAAAAAGTGGTCGTCCCGCCCGTTGGTAAAGGTTTTCGTGGGCGGCATGATATCCTCCGAAACAACAGCCAGTTTATCATAATGTGTGTAAGCATACTTTAAAACAGGTTTTCGCTGGATACCGCGGGTCTTAATTTCATTGACCATATCGTTATGCACATAGATGACACTGTTACACTCAGCCTGTGCATACATAAGAATTTTTTCATGTTCGTAACCATTAAACTGTATAACCGTGGAAAAGGGAATTTTACCATAGCGCCGCTTTAGTTCATAGGGGAAAGCGCTTTTGACAATAGGCCAGAACATCCAGAAAGGCGCCCAGCCTTTCGCATATAAAATGTAAAACGTCTTCTGCCAAAAGGACATGTTCATTTCGCCCATACAGGATAGATACCGCACCTTTGGCGGCAGAGTAAACAGAATATCCCGGTTTTCCTGTATTTTACGGGCGTCAAAGGTGATAAAGTAGTTGTGCTTTGACAAATCGATGTGAGTCAACAGATTTTGCATGGAAGTGGTAATGCCGTTCTTGGCCAGATTTCCCACATAGATCAGGACATTATCTTTCCCGTTTTTAGAAATTTTACGCTCTTCCATCAGGCCCTGCTTATCCAAAATGACCCGTTCGCACAGAAGGCGGGTTGCATCCGCCGCCTCATAGGCACAGTAAGTGCGGACAAACTCCGCATCGTCGTATTCCTTGGGGGACCACAGCTCTTTCAGAAGCTCGTCCACGTTGCTGGCTTTCGGGAATGGCAGGTCTTTCAGGGGCATATACAGACCCCGGTCTGTCAGATATTCTTTTTCATCATAGGTAAATAGAACAATCTTTTTGCCGGTAATGGCAAAATCAAAAAAGACACTGGAATAATCGGTCACCAGACAATCGGCCACGTTTAAAAATTCGTAGGTTTCATACTGGGGCGGAATCTGCCGCACCCTGCTAAATGTTTGGAAATTGATATTTTTCCGGGCCAGCGGATGCAGATTAACGTACAGAATTTCATTAGATTTAAGCCGCTTGTCGATTTCATATAAAAAGTATTGCAGATAGGTGCTGGCTTTTTGATCGGACCGACCCACGACGCCGCGCCAGGTAGGCATATACACATAAACCGTCTTGCCGTCGAGTTCCTCCTGGAGCCGGATGGTTTCGGCTTCCGCCGTGTCGAAAAATGCGGTATTACGGGGATAGCCGCCCATAAGAACCGTGGCGTCACAAATATCCTCGAGCATATAATCCTCAACAATATGCTCAAACGTAAAGTCATTGGGAAACAGCAAATAATCCGCCATTTGCAGGTTTCGCTGAACGTTGCCGATTGTATGCGGTTCCTTGCGGACTTGTTTGCCCAGCGTCTTAAGCGGGGTGCCGTGCCATGTGTTTAAATATACCTGTCCCTCTTTTTTTATAAAAAAGGAGAGGAAGGACGTGTCGTTTATTAAAAATTTTGCTGACGCGGCCACCCGATAATACTGTTTGGTATTCAAAGGCAGAAGCACAGCATTTTCTATCTCGTTTTCCTGTAAAAGCATTTCAAAATAGCTCTTTTTGGATGGTTTTACAGCCACATAAACCGTATACGCGGCATAAGCGGGATTGCTGGTCAGTTCCCTCAATATATAAAATAGATTGCCCTTTAACTCATCTCCGTGCTGGGAGTCTACCAGAATGTCGTGCGGCTGGATCGGGAGATCACGATAGTATTTCAGATACTTCATTCGCGCCCGCGAATTTTTGTTGAATTGCCGCAGCTTCTTCTTTAAGACGGACAATTTATGGCCGACGCCCATATGGCGAATCCCTCCACAAATAGTTTTCATCCAGTAAACTGGATGTACATACTGCTTCATTGTATCAGTATTGACGCTTTCTGTCAAGATCATGCAAAATGCGACGGGCGGGTCGGAAAGCCAAAACCAAAGACCGTCATCAGGGAGCGATGACGGTCTTTGGAGCGTTACAAGAGCCTCGGTCAATCCTCCCGCCGGGAAGGCGAAGTGGTCCCGCCTGAAGTAGCCGTATTGGTCGTAGTGGTCGTGGTGGGCTCGGTTTTGGTGGGGTCCCAAATAGGAACGGTCTCATCCGTCGTGGAGGTTGTCGATTTCGTCTGGGTGGTGGTTGTGGTTTTCGTAGTGGTCGTGGTATCCTGCGTGCTAACCCGCAGAGTAATCACATCGCCCTCTTTGCCCACGCTGCCGGCCTCGGGTGAACTCTTTTCCACATAGCCGCGGTTGACCTTGGAGCCGGTGACTTTTACGGTATCGACTTCAAAGCCCAACGCTTCCAAATACTTTTTCGCGTGTGCCGCTTTCCAGCCGGAAACGTCGGGCACTTCAATATCCTCGGAACCGGCGCTGATAACGACCTTGATAACGGATTCCGCGGGCAGCTGCGTATCCGGGTCGGGAGATTGAGACAGGATGGTGCCGCGCTTTTTTTTGCTGTATTTCATGTAGTCGACTTCGACTTTCATGTCGCCGTTAAACACGCCGTTTCGCACTTCAAAATAGTTTTCGCCCACCAGCGAGGGAATCGCAAACACATCTCCCTGCGGCTGGGACAGGCTGTCGTCCGATGTGGAGGAGGAGGGCGTGTTATCCGGAGGCGGCGTATCCTTCCCGGAGAAAATCCACAAAAGCGCGGCCCCGCCCAGTAAAACCAACACCACAAAGACCACCGCTATAATAATCAGCGGTGTTTTATAGTTTTTGGAAGAAGCGGGCTTTTTATCCGGACGATTGGCCGGGGGCTCGTCTTCGTCATTGAGCAGGGCGGCAATCGCCGGCGCGGTCGCCAGCTGATCTTCCAGCACCGTCAGGGACGGAATCCGATTGGAGGCGTAAATCTGCAAGCCGTTAAACAGCACAGCCGCCACCTGGTCGGGCAGCTCCCGCGCAACGTCGGCGGACAGAAACAGATCGCTGGAATTTTTGGCGCGCTTGGAGCCTACCGGCGGGGTTACCCCGGTCAGCGTCCGGAACAGGGTGGCGGTCAGGCCATACACGTCGGTCGCGCCGGTAATATCGTTTTCAAAGGAGTACTGCTCCGGGGCGGCATAGCCTTCCGGCAGGGAAGGGGTGAGGTCTGTGCTGGCGAAGCGCGCCTCCGGCAGATAAAAACCGCGCAGGCGCATCTTGCCGTCCGCCCCAATAATCAGGTTGGAGGGGCAGATGCCCAGATGATAGATGCCCGCTGCGTGAAGGGAAATCAGGGAAGACAGCAGCGGCATAAACAGGGGCCGCGCGTCCGACCAGCGCATCCGCCCGCCAATTTCCGCCAGACGGGCTTCCAGCGACACGCCCTCCGGGTATTCCGAAACAGCGTAAACCGTTTGGTTTTCCTCAAAAATATCATAAATCGGGATCATGGCCGGCAATTCCCGCATCCGGGCCAGCGCACGGATGTGGCGTTTGAATTTCTCTAAATATTCTCCGAAAGACAGCTCGCAGCCGCCCAGGATCACGACATCCTGATTGTCGCCGCGTTCGCATAGGGTGCCCGGGAAAAACTCCCGCAGGATGATCGGGGCGTGCTGTCCCTGATCGTAGCCCAGGTACCGCACGCTGTCGCCTCCGATATCCAGCAGACGGCCGACCATGTAGCGGCCGGACAAAAGGGTGCCTACCGGCAGATAGAGGGGTGGATTTTCACCGTTTACGGGATATCCGCAGATGGGACAGGCGTCGACGCCCTCGTTCAGGGAGTTCATACAGCCCATGCACAGTTTCTCAGACATCGTGGGTACCAACCCTTTCTTTTCCATAATCCTGATAACATACGGACATAATTGTACCGTCTTTACGGGGTAATGTCAAGAAATCCCGGCTAATTGCGCGGGATTTTCATGGTTGCTGCCGGCGGCGTGCCGCCTGTATCTGGCGGATGTCGCGGCCGAAAAACGCCAGCGGCTCATACGCGCCCAGAATGCGGGAGGCGGTCTGCTCCCCGTAACGGTCGACCAGCTCCGCACGGCCCAGGTTGGTGCTGATGATGGTGGGGCGGCCGCCGAGCAGCCGGGAATTGACGAGATTGTACAGGCAGGCCGTGTAAAACGGGCCGGTAAACTCGGTGCCGAGATCATCGAGAATCAGAAGATCGCAGTCGATAAACAGGGTTTCGCTGTCTCCCTCAAGCCGGCCGAAATGCTCTTTTTCCAACCGCCCCAGCAGAGTGCCGGCCGGGCCGTAGATGACGCCGCAGCCCTGTTCCGCCGCCTGGCGCGCGATGGCCAGCGCCGCGTGGGTCTTGCCCACACCGGTCGGGCCAGTCAGCAGCAAGCTGGGAGACGCCAGCGAGAAATGGTCGGCGTAGTCCCGGCAATAGGCGATCACATCCCGCATCCGGGCGCGGGGGGACTGGCCCAGCCGGGGATCGGGTTCATCCGGATAGGCGTTCAGGTCCATATCGTCGAACGAGGTGAGCCGCATGGCGGCCATCTGGCTGAGCCGGCGGCAGGCCTCCTCCCGCAGCAGGGACTGCAGGCAGCCGCAAATGTGGCCTTCCGCGTAACCGGTGTCGCCGCAGGCGGGACAGGTGTAATGCGGCTCAAAATCGGTGCGGGTTTCCCCTGCCTGCCGCAAAAGGGCGGCCATGTCCTCCTGCAGCGCCAGATTGGACCGCTTGATGTTTTCCACCGCCCGGTCGATGTCGCCGCCGCCCAGGATGGTCTGTGCCACCTGTGTGGACGACTGCGCCATCTGCCGCTCGATCTCGGCCAGCCGCGGGATGCGGGCGGTCATGCGGCGGCGGAAGGAAACCGCGT
Organism: uncultured Oscillospiraceae bacterium; assembly: GCA_900552115.1. Classification (GTDB taxonomy): domain Bacteria; phylum Bacillota; class Clostridia; order Oscillospirales; family Acutalibacteraceae; genus UMGS1474. The sequence continues at coordinate 30,422 of URYP01000014.1, forward strand.
CTGCTTCCGCTGCCGTGCGGCGGCGGTCGATCTCGGCCATGGCGGCCTGGTAGACCTCCTGACTGTATGCCATTGCGCACCCTCCTGTCAGCTTTCGGCTTTGTATACCGGCGTATACCGCAGCGCCATCTCGTCATAGGCGTCCACGTCAAACGACGTGGTTTTGCGGGGCCTGCGGCTTTTTACAGGCGCCGTTTCCTGTTTCACCAGCTCCACGGTCGTCAGGCCGTCGGCATACCAGTGCTCCAGTATTTTATCCACATAGTTAAAATTGAACTTTCCCTTGCATTTCTCCATGCCTTGTTCTCCGGCAAGGCGGATCAGGTCCATGGACAGGTTCCATTCCCACAGCCATTTATAGGCCGTGTCCGACTGCGCCATGGTGGGGGATTGCGTAAGGCCAAACGCCAGCTGGACCTGTTCGGTGGCCTGCCGGCGCCGTTCGAGGCGGCAAAGCTCCTTTTCGGCGGTATCGATGGTGACGATGCCCTTGTCAGCCCAGTCAAGGGCCACCTTTTCAATATACCGCATGTTGGATTTGGCTTTGCCGAGCGACACCGCGTAAACCGCCACCATCACAATCACCTCGGCGGGCAGACCGGCGGTGTCGAACAAATAGAGCAGGGTGGCCATGTCCCCGTGGGAAAGAGGACGCCCCAGACGGGCGGATACGGTATCCAGCAGGGCGGCAAAATCGCCGGACTGCTCGCGGCGCTCCAGCACCTCCCCCAGCTGCGGCTTTACGGCGCCCGGCCGCGCCGAAGCCGGCGGCTTAATGCAACAACAGTTGAATCATCGATGGCAGTTGGTCAGTATCAGCTCGTTGCAACTGTTCTTCCAGCAGGCGAAGGTGTTGACCGTGCTGTAACATGGACATCATCAGATCCATCGGTTGCAACAGTAGATGAGAATGGTCTTGTTAAGTATGTTAAGCCAGGATATTGTACAATCGTATGTAAGACAACAGATGGAGCATATATAGTCTGCAAAATCTCGAACTTCACCGAAACGCTTCTCGAAGAACAGCGGCAGAAGC